>DAOVBT010000199.1 GCA_030670375.1 Candidatus Aminicenantota bacterium
GCGCCCGGGATATTCTTTCCTGGTGATAGTTGTTGTACACCGCTTCCGTGAGTGATTTCAGCTTGTTCTGGTTGGGCACCGGAACGAGGGAGACCGAACCGTGATAATGGTGCGTGTTGAATCCCTGGCCGCCTGTTGTCCTGTCCTGTTTCGGCTCGACAGGAAGGCCCTTTATGTTGGCTACACACAGGATTCGATGTTCGGTATGGAAAGTGATCGCTCCGGGAAACCATCCGACAGGGATGAGCCCCAAAAGCGAGGATTCCCGGTCCTGCGGGTCAAAATTCAACACAGCGATGGCATTTTGGGTTCCGTTGGCGACAAAAAGGCGCTTCCCATCGGGCGAAAAGCAGAGGGCGTTGGGGGATGCGCCGAAAAGGTCTGCCGGGCTGGCTTTGACCCATATCGTCTCGACAATGGTATCCGACCGGGTGTCGATCACGCTGAGGTTGTCGCTTGCCGCGTTGGCACAGACGACATACCGGCCGTCGGGTGAGACGGCGAGCGCCGAGGAGTGGAGTTGAACAAGGATTTCTTTTGTTGAACCTGAGGCAATGTCGATGACGCTCACCGAGCCCTCGTTGGCGATGTGCGTGATAGGGTCGACCTTGACGAGGGTGCCCCGTCCAGCCGGGCCTGTGATATCTCCTGGTTTTGGCCGGCGTCCACCCCAGTTGCTGACATAGGCTTTGCCGTCCACGAGCCGAACATCATAGGGTGCGACGCCTACGTCGAATATTTGTGTCACGGTGTTGGTGTAGACATCGATTACCAGAAGCCTGTTGGAAAGGTTGGCGCAAACGTAGAGACTTCGGCCGTCTGCGGAAAGAGCCAGTCCGGCCGGGATTTCATTTTTTCGCCGGGGTGCATCGGCCGGAGGCAGTAAGATGGAGTGGGACGAAGTGACTGTACCGTCTTCTGAGACGGAAAAAACCTTGATGCTCCCGTTGACATTGCTGAGATAGATGCGGCTTCCGTCGGGTGAAAAAACAAGACCTGTGTAGCTCAGCTGGCCCCTTTGGTCGGGTTCGAGCAGAGCAACATGTTGGGCAATCGTGCCGAGTGCGGGATCGATGATGAGCAACTCGCTCGTTTTTCCCGAGACAGCAAGAAGCCGGCCGTCCGGAGAGAGGGCAAGGGCCTGGGGACGAAGCCCGGGGAGAGAAATCTGAGTGCCGGCAGGTACAAGGACTTGGTTAACCGGTAAAACCGTCCTGTTTTCTCCGGCCACACCCACCTGCTCATTATTTGACTCCTCTTTTTGACATGAAGTAATTCCAACAAGTATGCTCAGAATGAACATAATGGCTATCAGGCCACATGCGAAATAATTCCCATTTGGTTGTGAATACTGCCTCATGATTTTTCCTCCCGTCTGAGCTCTACATTAATTCATGACGGAGAAGGATGTCAATGGACAGTACTTTATTTTTTCAGGATGCCCGGCGAGAGCAGCTCGATTTTGTGATTTCCTGTTGTATAGGTGGCTTCTATCAGATAAGTCTGGCCGCCCGCCCCGAAAAAAATGTACTTCACTGTCGATGGACGGTTATGGACGAACCGGAAAAGCTCTTTTTCTTTTTCGAACACCTGTATGATCAGCCGGTTTTTGTATTCTGCGGTCAGGACAAAACGGAATCCATCTTTTTCCACAACCTTGGTGGCTGCCTTTCTGTCTGACACATCGAATGAGACAAAATCGCAGATCCAGCTTTCTCTGAAAACTTCGGGGATCGGAGTGTTAATCCTGTGGACGGCTTCCGCTGCTCCATTTTCCATTTGCCAGACTGTGAATCCCAGGTTCACATAATGCGGTTCCCCACGGGTTTCCGACCAAGAACCGAGACTGAACAAAAGAACCATAATCACTGCTATCAGCGTCTTTTTCATTCTGTCCTCCACTCTCTATACAACGCAACAGCAGTGTGTATTCCCGAAATTATGCGGTTATCTCTTTTTGTTGCCGGACTTCTCCTCTTCGCGGTTGAGCTCCTCGATATCCACATCCTGGGAATAATCCCCGATCAAGTGCTTGCAGAAATAGTCTGCCCGAAGCCAGAAGAAATATTCGTTCATCCTACCGAATCCATGGCGTTGTCCCGGAAACAGGAAAAAATCGAATCGTTTGTTGGCTTTTATCAGCGCGTTGGCCAACCGGATGGTGTTCCCCGGATGCACGTTGTTGTCGATGTCTCCTGTCGCAAGGAGCAGGCGGCCCTTCAGGTTTTCTGCCACCTCGGAATTTTTGTCGATATCGTACTCGAAGGATACATTTCCTTCTTCGTCCTCCACTTCTAAAACCCCATGGTGTTTTTCACTCCACCAGCGGTTGTAGATGTTGTTTTCGTGGTTTCCCGCCGAGGAGACTGCCACTTTGAAGAAATCTGGATAGACCAACAAGGCTGCTGTGGACATGAACCCTCCTCCGGAGTGGCCGAAGATGCCCACCTTATCGATATCGATATAAGGATGTCGGGCGGCCAATTGCTCGATAGCGGCTTTTTTGTCTGCCAGGCCGTAATCCCTGAGGTTCCCGTAGCCGTAGTTGTGATACCACTTGGAACGGCTGGGATGTCCTCCGCGGTTACCGACGGTGATAACGATGAATCCAAACTGGGCCAATCGCCAGGTTCTGTCACCCCTTAAGGATAGGGATTTGGATACGCTTTCTGTTTGGGGCCCGGGATAAACATAGGCTATGATCGGGTATTTTTTGTTGGGATCAAAATCGAAGGGCTTGTGCATTACGCCGTAAATGTCAGTTTTCCCGTCGTCGGCTTTGACTTTGAAGGGTTCTGGAAATTCAAAGCCCACTTCGAACAGAAGCGATAAATCGGGAGAATCCATCTCCAGGAGAACATTGCCACGGTTATCGCGCAGAACAGCTACGGAAATGGTGTCCACACGGGAGTAATTGTCGATGAAATAGGAATTGCCGTCGTTGGCCGATATTCTGTGGTTGAAGTTGTCCTTGTTCAGTAACTGGAGGCCGGTGCCGTCTAAATTGACACGATAGAGATGCAGGTAATAGGGGTCCTCTTTTTCCTCACGCCCGTTGGCCGTAAAATACAACACCCTGGCTTTTTCATCGATCCCTACGATGTTTTCGCAGTGGAAGGGCCCGGAGGTCAGTTGTTTTTTAAGCGTTCCATCCCCGTCGTAAAGATAAAAATGGGCCCAGCCGTCACGCTCCGACCAGTGGACGAGCTCTTTGCCGTTGTCGATGAATCCCAGACTCCGGGTTTCCACATAGGTGTTCAGCCGTTCTTCGATAAGGACTTTCACGTCTCCGGTGGACGTATCTGCATAGCAGATGTCGATCCTTTTCAGGTCCCGACTTGTCCGGGAGAAATACAGCTTGTCAGGTGTCTCCGACAACCAAAGACTCGGACGGTAGTCATCGTCGCGCGTGTTGACCGGGTTGCGAGCCGTCATCAGCCTTAAAGTCTGGTCTTTGAATAATTCGGCTTTGACTTTGAGCTTTTCTTTTGTTTCCATGTCAAAAACCAGGATTTCTTCTTGGGAAGCTTCTTTTTCGCCAGGCATATTATACTTGTAGGTTTCCAACGTCGGCCTGGGATTTGCAACTGAATTGATTACCCAAAGATCCTTGACTTTGCGTTCGTCGGCCCTGGTCATCGCGAAATTTTTCGAATCATGGGACCATATGATATAGGCTGATTTCCGCTTGTCCTTATTTTTTTCTTTGTCGACATTGGTTTCGCCACGGCCACCCCGATGATAGCTGTAATGTTCCTCTCCATCTGTGGTCAATTGAACCTCTTCAATGGTTTTGTCATTGGGATTTTCTAGGCTTTTTTCATAATTTTCCTTGTCCATATAGAAGAGGTTGTGATGTCGGCCGAACACGATCGTGTTCCCGTCGGGAGAAATGCTGGCCCACCGGGGACGTTCGGGTTTCCCCACATAATTCTCGAGTTTGGTAAGCTTTCCGCTTGCCAGTTCGTATTCGATATGGTTGTACTCTCGTGCATCTTTTTTGGCGTTTTCGACAGCACTCCGTTCTCTTCTTTTCTTATCTTCCTCTTCTTTCTCTTCGTCGGTCATGTCTCGCCGGCGTTTTCTTCTTTCTCTCCCTAATTTTTTGTCTTCTAAATCAAGCACACCCTTGTTTTTTTCCACTTTGAAATAGATAAATCTTTCGTTTTTGATGAATTTGAGGCCTTCGATCGGGAGATGTTTAGCTTCATAAGGATCTTTGGTCATTTTTGTAAGCTCAGCAGCCATCTTGACATTGTCAAAAAGGGGACGCTTCTGTTTTTTTGCCGGGTCGACAATATTGAAGCTCTTGCCCTCACTCGTCTCGTAAATGTACCAGAAGCGGTCGCTGTGTTTTAACCAGTGTGCATCCACATACGTGCTGAATACCATCGTCCTCATTTTATTGGGTGTAAAGCGGGCTGGCAGTTTGTAGTTGGCTTTGGTGACTGGTTTGTTTTCTGCACCAAAGCTAATGATTGCCACAAGAAAAAACATAATCAGAATGAAAGAAAAAATCTTTTTAGTCATTTCAGATGTCCTCCCATTTTGGATTCTTGGATATATAAAAAACACAAAATTATACTTGTCTCCGTGAATTAACACAACCAAAATTTTAAGGAGGCATTCGGTTGACAAAGTGGGAAATCCCGATAGACTAGAGAGCATAGCAATGGAGAGAGGAGGTTAATCCGGTGAAAAAAAACAATCGTTTTGTTCTATTGTTTCTTAGTATCGGTTTGATAGGTTTTTTTTGCTGTTCGCCGAACAATAGCGAGGCCACAGCAGCAGGTAACGCCATGTATAAAGATCTGGTCAAGCTATTCGAGGAATGGCGGGAATTCCAGAAACCTGCCATCGTGGATGGCGTGCCGGATTACACCGTGGATGCTATGGCCAAACAGCATCTCGAACTGAAGGATTATCAGGACCGGTTGGCGGCGATCGATCCGAGCAATTGGCCAGTTGCCCAGAAGGTGGA
>DAOVBT010000101.1 GCA_030670375.1 Candidatus Aminicenantota bacterium
ACGGCTGAAAAATTCTGTCTCCTCGACATAATCTTCTGGAGGACTGACGATCGGCCAGATCCAGATGAAGTCATGATAGAGACGGCGAGCATCCTTCATGTTTTTAAGTCACATCCTCTCCCTTTTTTCTCGCTGGGACGGATCCAAAGATGACTCCCGAATCACCTATTTTACCATAATTTGGTACCGGGATACCCTCGCCCGACAGATTTGTCAGGATTCCTACAATTTTGTCGGGTTTTGATTCTCGGAAAAAACTTAATTGATTGAAAAAGAAGAAGATATAAGTTGGCACGAGAATTGCTATTATCCCTGCTTCATGCATAAAATTTATTAAGGAGGTCATTAAGTGATCAAAAAAGCATTTTTCGTGACAACATTGATCGGATTGCTCGTTGTTCAGGCCATGGCTCAGGGATACGGAGATCGAGGCCAAGGAATGGGACGTAAAGGACAGAGAGAGTATGCCCGAGGCAGAGGTGCTGGATCCGGTGGAGGGTTTAACGGTGGCATGAATGCCTTAGTTGCCAGCCTTCCCCATGAAGAGTTGAGTGAAGCTGAGATGAAGGGATTGTTTCAGATGCGGGAGGAAGAAAAGCTTGCTCGAGATGTCTACTTAACCCTGTATCAGGACTGGGATCATCAGATTTTCAAAAACATCGCCCGCAGCGAACAACGGCATATGAATGCGGTAAAAACGCTGCTGGACAAGTATAACCTGATGGATCCTGTTATCGATGATACGGTTGGGATTTTCTCCGACCCAAAAATCCAAAACCTCTATTATGAACTTGTCCAAAAGGGCAGGATTTCCCATGTCCATTCCTTACAAGTTGGAGCCCTGATCGAGGATCTGGACATTTTCGATTTAAAGGAATTCATTCAGACTACCGACAATGTGGACATCAAAACTGTCTATCAGAACCTGTTGAAAGGATCTCGCAATCATTTGAGATCCTTTGTGTCTCGACTGTCTGCTTACGGCGAAGTTTATGAAGGAACGTATCTAACAGCAGACGAGATAGACGAGATCGTCAATTCTCCGATGGAACGAGGCCTGTACGACCAAGAAGGGAATCCCTTCTATCCCAACACCGGTTGGTAAGAATTCGGGGACAGGATACTCTTTCACTTAATTCAGTACAAAATAAAATTGGTGAAAGAGTATCCTGTCCCCATTTTATATGTTTGATTTTTCTAGGATATTGTCAACTGTGGCAGGATTTGATAATCTAACCTCCGATTCCATAGTTCTTTCGAGAGGAGGGGAAGATATGGTTTTAAGCCGCAGAGAATTCCTGATGGCCAATGCTATCGTCACAGTTAGCCTGGCAGCCAAAAAACACGGTATCAACCCACGACGTTCTTCCAATGATCAAAAGCCTGTGAGAGTGGGTGTTGTGGGCACCGGCAACCGTGGCCGCAGCCTGTTGGGCATCCTGCTCAATATAAAAGACGTTGAAATCCCAGCGCTTTGTGATATCAACAAAGATCATTTGGCCATGGCTCAGGATATGGTAGTCAAATCCGGGCGCAAAAAACCGCAAGGGTATTCCAAAGACGAATACGTCTTCCAGGAACTGATGGCCCGCGATGACATCGATGCGTTGATCATCGCAACTTTCTGGGAATGGCACGCACCCATGGCTGTCTACGGGATGAAAGCCGGAAAATATGTCGGTGTGGAAGTTCCAGCGGCCTATACTCTGGAGGAGTGCTGGGATCTGGTTAACACGTATGAACAAACACGCATCCCCTGCATGATGCTCGAAAACTGGAGCTTTCGCCGCGACAACCTGGCCGTTCTGAACATGATCCGCCAGGGAATGTTGGGCGAGATCGTCCACTGCCACTGTGCCCATTCCCACGACTGTATCGACCACTGGTTCTTCGACCCGGAAACAGGGGAAGACAGGTGGGCTGCTAAGTATCTTCTCCAACACAACCGCGACCAGTACCCCACCCACCAACTCGGTCCAGTCATCAGTTGGATGAATATCGGGTGCGGCGACTATTACGATTCCCTCACCTCGACTGCCACCGACTGTTTCGGGATCAACGACTATTTTATCAGCCGATTCGGGCCCGACCATCCCAACGCCAACAGAACGTATGCCCAGGGGGACATCGTCACCACTGTGGTCCGGACAAAAAAAGGAAAATCCATCGTGATCAATTATGACATGCAGCTTCCCCGTCCGTATGATAACCGCTGGATGATCCAGGGCACCCGGGGGATTTACAACGAGCAGAGGAATGCGGTCTATCTAACCGGTGTCAGCCCGGAATACCACAAATGGGAGTCCTTCGATCCCTACCAGGAAAAGCATGAACACGCCTGGTGGCAGGCCATGAAGGACCAGGCAGGCCAATTTTCCCATGGAGGGACCGATTCCCTGGAGATCAGCCTTTTTCTAGATGCGGTTCGCAACAGGACTCAAACCCCGATCGATGTGTACGATTCTGTGATCATGAGTGTTCATGGGCCGCTTTCTGAGGAGTCCATCGCCAAGGGAAGTGTTCCGATCGAGGTTCCGGATTTCACACGGGGAAAATGGAAGACCCGAAAACCAGCATTTGGGGTCAGCCCTTGACATTGGACATAAAAAGGGGAGCGGTTCTATTTTTTTTGTAACAATATGAAATATCCCGAGTAAGGAGGGGATTGTGAAAAAGCTGAAAATTGTCGCTATTATCCTGACCCTTTTGATCGCGGTGGTGCTTATAGCAGGAGCCATCTTTGTCCGGTCCGTTGCGCATAGAGGGCTTCCGGACTACAACACAAACGTAGAGCTTGCGGGTGTTACCGATGAAGTTCTGGTATACCGGGATGCTTACGGGATTCCCCATATATACGCCCGAAATGAAAACGACCTTTACCGGGCCGTCGGATACTGCATGGCTCAGGACAGACTCTGGCAGATGGACCTTCTTCGCAGGGCCTGCACCGGTCGCCTCTCCGCAATTTTTGGGGAAGAGCTTGTGGAAACAGACCTCTTGATGCGGTCTTTGCGGATGTCTGAAAAATCACGGATGATTATAAAGAACACAAAAGATCCTATGGTTCGCGCGGGGTTGGCTTTTGCGGACGGTGTGAATCAATACATCGAATCCCACATCGACAAGTTGCCCCCAGAATTCATCATCCTTCGGTATAAGCCAGAGAAGTGGCTGCCTGAACACTCCGTAAATCTTGTGGGATACATGGGGTGGGATTTGAGGTTATCCTGGGATGAAGAGGTCGTTCTCGATAAGATCCGAAGATTATTCGGTGATGCGAAAACAAAAGAACTGGTTCCTGACATGAATCTTCACAAGACTGTTGTTTATCCTGATTTGGAGTCAACTCTTCTGGCTGCCAACCGCCATCTCCGGAAGCTCGGGCTTGTCGTTTTTGACGGAAGCAACAATTGGGCCGTATCAGGAAAAAAGAGCGTGAACGGAAAGCCGATTTTAGCCAACGACATGCATCTCGGACTAAATTCCCCTGGGATATGGTACCAGATGCATCAGGTGGTGGAAGGAACTATGAATGTCACAGGTGTTGTCCTTCCCGGCCAGCCCTGTATTGTAGCCGGACATAACGACCGGATCGCCTGGGGTTTCACCAACGTGATGGTGGACAATGTGGATTTTTATTTAGAGAAAATAAATCCTGAAAATCCTCACCAGTATGAGTTGAACGGAGATTGGAAAGAGATGGAGGTGAGAACAGAAGAGATCAAAGTATCAGGAGGTCAGACTGTGTGGGAAGAGCTCCGGTTCACCCACCGTGGCCCCATCATTTCCCGGTTTCATAATGCGGAGGACTTGGCCATTTCTATGCGATGGATCGGGAACGATTATTCCAACGAGCTCCGGTCCCTTTATCTTGTTAACCGGGCAAATAATTGGGATGATTTCAAAGATGCGATGAAAACCTTTATATCCGTCAGCCAGAATACCGTTTATGCGGATGTCGACGGCAATATCGGACTGCATTGTTGCGCCGGTGTTCCTATTCGTAAAGATGGAGATACCAACACCATTTTCCCCGGATGGACGGATGAATATGATTGGCAAGGGATTGTCCCCTTCGATGAGCTCCCCCACAGCTTCAATCCGGAACGAGGTTATGAATCGAGTGCCAACAATAGAACAACCGGGGAAAATTATCCCTACTACATAAGCCACTGGTTTTTCCCCCCCACACGGATAGACCGTATCAGGGAAATGCTTAAGGAAAAAGAACTATTATCGGTCGCCGACTTCAAGAGGATGCATTCGGACCAAAAGTCCAAATTAGTCGAAAGCATCAAGCATACAATCGTTGCCGAGCTCGAAAAATCAGAAAATTGGAGCGTTTTCGAAAAACAAATTCTCGGCTCTTTTTCCTCTTGGGATGAGATTCTTGCCAAAACCAGCCCCGAAGCATCGGTATTCGAGAAATTTTTATATCAATTCTCAGAGAATTTACTCCTGGATGAGATGGGAGATGACCTTTATGACGATTTTTTGGATTCTGGTTTGCTCCGAGACTATACCATTCAGAATGTTATGGCGGCAAGAGATTCGCTCTGGAGCGACGATATGAACACGCCTGATAAATCAGAGACCTTCACGGATATAGTACAAAAAAGCTTCAAGGATACCGTTGCCTTCCTTCAAGATAATCATGGAAGGAATACAAATAAGTGGCAGTGGGGGAAAATTCACCAGCTCACGCTCGCTCATCCATTAGGGAGCGTGAAGATTTTGGACTGGCTTTTTGGCTTCAACAGCGGTCCCTATGAGGTAGGTGGGAGCAGTCACACGGTGTGCCCTTACTCCTATTCTGCGAGTGCGCCTTTTGGTGTCACATGGGGTGCTTCCCATCGGCATATCTATCCGTTGGCAAACTGGGATGAGTCGGTAACCGTCATTCCGACCGGAGTCTCCGGCATTCCTGCCAGCCCCCACTATTGTGATCAGACTCAACTTTATATCGAGAACAAATATCACCCTGACTATTTTTCCAGGGATTTGGTCGAAAAAAACGCCCTGTATCAGATGATCATCAAAGGAAAATAAGATCAGTAAAGTCGGGGTAAAACCTTAGCGTCTTTTAGGGAATCTATTTTTCGCAACTTCTTCTTGAACTTTTTCATAAAGGAAGACCGCCTGGATGTAGATTTCTGCGGCCGCCTCATATTTCTTTTTCTCCGTCAGCGAATTAGCCGATTCTTCTTCCTCCCGGCCTCTGTCATAAAACCAGGAAGCAGTGGCAGGAATTCCTGCTATATTGACTTCGGTCCTGAGTCCTGCGACAAAATTCTTGAGAATTTCTACACTCCCGGCATCATCCTTGTCCTGAACGCTGTAGGTAAAGATTTTTTCCAGAACGCCATACAGCGTCTTTGCACCGGCGAAATCGCCTTTTTCATAGGATTCTGTGGCATCTTTCGATTGGTTATCAGCCACTCGATACAGCAAATTATCCCTCTTGGGACCAAGCCTTTGAGAAGCATACATTTGGGCCTGTTCCATCGAAGCCCTTGCCCGATCAGCTCCTTCCTTCTGTCTGACCGATTCCAGGAGCGTCTTCATCTGTGATTGGCTTTCCAGATAACTTTTTTCGGCTTCCTCTTGTTTTCCTTCATCCTGGAGCTTTTTTCCTTCTTGCAGTTTGCTTCTGACCTGGTCGATGATGCTCCTGTAGGAACCATCCTCCGGCAGCCTATCCCTGATCGTCACCAGGAAGTTTTCAAAGCCTTCCAAGTCCTCTTCGTCTATATGTTTCATGGCCTCGGGACTCAATATACTGAATGCTCTCCCCAGCCATTGTATCTCTCCCCTGAAATTGGACGGATCGATGACTTTTTCTATATCCGTGGGTATCAGACCTTTTAGGGAAAGTGTTGTGACTTCAGGGGGAGCAGGAGGTTTCACCAATTCAGAAGTTCCTTGGGAGGTTATTTCTGTTTCCTTAGAGGGGATAATCTGCCGGATGACAAAAGCCATAATGATAGCCAGCACAACCAGGGCTGGAATCAGGAACTTTTTCTTTTTGAACGTGACGGTTATTTCATCGGAGGGCTGAGATTTTGCCTTTGGGATTATTTTTTCCGTCGTGGGAAGCCCTCCTTCGATATTTTTCAGATCGGCGAGAAGATCTTCCACACTCTGGTATCGCTGGCTTTTTTCTTTTTCCAAGCACGTGTGTATCACCCGGCTGAGGTCCTCTGTCACCTGGACGTTGAAATCTCTTGGGTCGGGAGGAGCCTGGTTTTTGTGCTTCATCGCCACACTCAACGGGGTTTTCCCCTCGAAGGGCACCCTCCCTGTCACCATTTCGAAAAGGATAATACCCAGCGCATAGATGTCCGACCGTTGATCCACGCCTTCCAATTCTGCCTGCTCGGGAGCCATGTAGTCCGGCGTGCCGATCATAACACCCTGGGTCGTCATGCCCTCGCCTTCGAGAAACCGGGCGATCCCAAAGTCCATGATCCGGGTGTTTCCGTCCTCATCGATCATGATATTCTGCGGCTTTAGGTCCCTGTGGATGATACCCAACTGATGGGCCTCTGCCAGTCCTTCGCAGACCTGCCTGGTTATCGAAACGGCCTTTCCGACCGTCAACTGCCCCGATCGTTTGATAAACCTTTTTAAATCCTCCCCCGGCACATACTCCATGGTGATGAAATGGGATGGGCCCTCCTCGCCCAGGTCATACATCCGGCACACATGCCGGTGGGATATCTTGCGGGCCAATCGCAGCTCGTTGTTGAATCGTGCGATGGTGTTTTTGTCTGCGCTGATCTCATGTCTTATCAGTTTGAGAGCCACCACTTCCTTGATCTTTTTGTCATAGGCTTTGTAGACTCTGCCCATTCCTCCCTTGCCCAACTCCTCGATGATCTCGTATCTTTCGGCAAATGTAGTTCCTCTATCCAGCATCGTGGCGGGCATTTGGAGAGTTTTAGTTTGGGCGATAGCCAGATCCTCTTCGGCAGGCAGAGGAGTGGCGCATTTCCGGCAGAAC
>DAOVBT010000162.1 GCA_030670375.1 Candidatus Aminicenantota bacterium
AAAACTTTTATTCTGAATTATTTATAAAAAATGCCGAATAAGATTTTTCGTGGCCAAAAGAACCGGCTGTTGTTTGGGCTTTTTGTCCTCAGTCTTGTGTTTTTCCTTCTGGCCAAGATTTTTCCTTCCGGTGAAGCCAAAGTTTTGAGGGAAGAAATGGTAGCCGCATCCCGGATCATGGCTGAAGCGATGGAAGTTCTCAGAGAGTGTCGGGAAACACGGGATCTCGCGATAGATCCTGTCGCCGATGTTAACCTCACCGGGATCATCGGGGTGAAATCCTCACCCATCACCACAACCCTGGGAAACCTTGCGGCTAAAAGGACGAGTGCAAACCCGAACCTTGCCGGTTTGGTAGTATTTCTTCTGAGGAGGGCAGGTGTCGATTCCGGGGATACCATCGCTGTGGGCGCATCTGGATCCTTTCCGGGTTTGATATTGGCTGTTCTTTCCGCCGCAAAAGCCATGGATTTGGAGCCTCTTGTTTTCGCTTCCCTAGGTGCCTCTCAGTGGGGAGCGAATCATCCTGATTTTCACTTGTTGCATATGCAGGTGTGTTTGCAGCAAAACGGGATATTTTCTTTCCAGCCGATAGCTGTTACCGTCGGAGGGGATCAAGACATAGGCAGGGATATGCCGGAGGAGGGGCGCACCCTTCTTAGAAAGGATATACAGAAATCTGGTTTCCCGATTTTATCTGAAGGAGACTTGAAAACGAATGTAGAATCCAGAATGAGGCTCTATTTCCAAAAGGCAGCAGGGGATAAAATCAAGGCCTTTGTGAATATCGGGGGCAGTTGGTCGAATCTGGGGATCGATTCCGCCATTCTTCATCTTAAGCCGGGGCTGGGAAAAATTGGGCGATTACCTCCTGAAGAAAGGCGAGGGGTTCTCTACGCCATGGCGGCTTTGGATATCCCTGTGATCCATCTGCTTTTTGTCAATGGCCTTGTCCAAAGGCATGGGCTTGTGTGGGATCCGGTCCCCCTTCCTCGACCGGGTGAGGGAGATCTTTACCGGAAGATCGAAGAAAAACAGAAATCCTTCCTGTATATAGCTGTTGTTTATCTTGTGCTGTTTGGCGTGTTTTTGGGATTCGGGATGAAAAAATCTACCTGCAGAATGCGAATGTTTGACACCCCTTGGTAAATTTCCAACGTCTTTGGATCCTGACAGATGGTCCTTTCGATGATCAGGGTCCCGCCAGCGTAATTCTCCCATTTATATATGTTGGCATCCCTCTTGAAGTGTGTGATGGACGTGAGTTCGGGAACGATTTCTTCTACCTCCGGGAGGTTCAGGTGTTTGAGCATATTGTTTATGGGTTTAAGATCTTTGATGTGGAAATATTTTCCGGATTTATCCAGTCTCAAGGACAGCTTGGGTTGAGGCTCGTTGAAAACGTACCGTGTTTCATGTTTCCCTGTTGTGAATGTTTTCCTTTCGGTATAATTATACACCACAGGTTTTTCCTTGAAGATTTGGAGTTTGATTTCGGACAACGTCAGCTTTCCGGCTTCCTGTTGGCGGAGAAAAATCAATCCCAGCAACAGGATGAGCATGATCATCATAGCCCGAAAAATGTATTCATGTTGTCTTTTGATGATAAGGATGACAAGCCAGATGGCTGCAAGTATCAAAAGCACACTGGCGGCAGTCGTCAACGAAATCATTCCCAGGATGTCTTTCATCCCACTCTCCTTGTAAATTCTGATGTTATATTAGCACAGGAGATGACTGGATGTTAAGCCCAAAATAGCAAAGACCATCTTCATTAGGTTTAGTCGAATAACTGGGGTCAAACCTTGACAATGGACATTTTTCCCTTTGTACAGAAAACACTTTGCTCTCAGAATGTCCAATGTCAAGGTTTGACCCCGGAAAGAGGGATGCCATAAGGTCCATCGGGGAGGACGGCCACACGAGGATTTTTGCCCAGACATTCTTTTTGCTTGTTCACTGCCCAAGCGATGGTTCGGTTCATCAGCTTCTGAAGGCTTTTGGTTTCCTGGACGATGGTTCTGGCGTTTTCACCGGGGATCCAAGAGAAATCTTGATCGGGGATTTCCAGGCAACAATATAGCAGATTTTGAGGAGGGATCTTTTCGAATAACCGTGTCCACATTTGTGCTTCCCATTGCTCGGGGACAAAGGTCCAGGAAGGGTCCAGTATGGACCGGATGAATTTTTCCGGCCCGACCTCGTCCAGCAGTTTGAGCATCCTTTTGTAGTTTTTGCCCCCGATCGGATCTTTGTCTGTATGGCGGGCGCCAAGGATGCAGATTCCCTCGTCCTTGACGAGAGGGACGCAAACGAGCGCACCCTTTGCCGCCTGGTAGTGGTTGATTCCCACAAAACCGGTATGGGTGATCACAAGGTCATATTTGTCCTGGAAAGGGATGGCTGCATAGGTGCGCAGCTTGTCGAACGCTTTCCTGTGGGCGTCCTCCAGGTCTCCTGCAAAAATCCCGGTGAGCTTGAAGTTGGAATCGAGGGTCACGTTCACGATCATATCGCAACCTGCAGCACGGGCCACCTTGAGGGCTTCCTTGTGGACTGGGTTTTTATCCAGAACCAGGTCACGCGCGTGGGGGGAGTGGAGGATGGGTCCGCTGTGGAGGGCATAGGTTGATGATTCTAAGATCAGGCCGGGACAGATGGATTTTCTTCCTCCCGATACGCCTGCCATGAAATGACTCTCCACAAGACCTGTGAGGATTTTGATGTCGCTTTGAATATAGTTTCGGTTGACAAAGATGTCCCCGCCGTATTCAGTACGGCAGACCTTTATCATATCGTTCCCATTCCTGGAATCATGGTTGGTGATCGAAAGATCGAGAGCCAAAGTCCGGGGATCCAGCATTTCTCTCAGTTCCTGTTCATCCATGGCTCGGTGTGTGCCCGTGGCCACCAAGAGGCGGATTTTTTTGGACGATAGACCGGCTCGCATCATTTCATCAACGATCGGGAACAGGATGTCCGATTCTCCAGAGTAGGGCACGGGTCGGGTGTTGTCAGAAATGACGATGACCGCATCGGCATCGGGATTTGATCGAAGCTTATCATGGATGATTTTGCTCAGAGGCGGACTGTTTATCGGCGATCTCAGGGCGTCAAGAATGGCGTCGGGGGGATTGGGGATGGCTTCCGGTTTTCCCATCCGGAGGACATCCGCGTGATCTGGGATTTGTACCGGGAATCGTGAGTGCCCCAGGTCAAAAAAGATTTCTTGCATTTTTATTCCGTGCATCCAGCGTTTTTATCAGGGAAAAATCTCCTGCTTGGGCCGCTTCCAGAACAGGGCGCATGTACCTGTCCACATTTTCTGCCGTCATCGGAACGGGCATGTTTTGAAGTTTGGAGGCCAGTTGGGGATCTTTGGTTGCCTGGAGGGCTTTTGTGATGTGTTCAGCGGTAAACCCATCAATCTCGGCAAGAGTGGTGGGATACCCCACCCGCCGGCTCAACGTGATCAATCCTTTGGCCACAGCTTTCCCGAGTCTTTCACCCGCCTGATCGAGATTGTCATCGGGAGCGAGATTGTATTTGCGGAAGAGCTCGAGGAGTTTTTGGAGTTGTTTTGGGATGGATGGTGCAAAAAAGACGGTGTAATAAGGATTGAGTATGGCGCAAGCGCGGCCGTGGCTGAGGACATCCACCAACGAGAAGCTTGTCAGATGCGCTCCGTTCGTACCGCCGACCATGATCGCATAGCCGCCGAGATCTGTAGCCAGTCCCAGGGCCTCTCGGGCATCCGCATTATCGGGGTCAATGACCGCTTTTTCCAAAGAGGCCAGGATTAGCTCGATACCCGTTAGAGCGATTTCTTCTATTTTGGGATAAACTTCGGGTCGTGCGCCGTAATACACCTCGAGACAATGGGAAAGACCATCAAAGGCCCCGTCACATGTGAACGAAGAAGACATGGATCGGGTCAGGCTGTAATCGAAAAGACACCGCGTCGGGACGATATTTTCGTCGATGATAAGTTTTTTCTGGAAAGTTTGGATATCTGTGATGTTGGAATATTTGGTCAGATGGGCCGCGGAACCCGATGCTGTCTGGGCGGCGACAAACGGCAGAAGTTGCTTTCCTTGGGATAAGGCAGATTCTGCCACATTGCCCAGACCGAAATAGTCATCCAGGTTCCCGCCTAGAGTTGCAAGGACGATGGCTGCCTTTGTGGCGTCGATCCCTGAACCTCCCGATGCGGTGAGGACCACGTCGGGCCTTGCAGATAGGATGGCCTGTTCGATGCGGAACACATCTTCCCGAGGAGAGTTGGGACGCGCCGTGGGGGTGTGACCGACCGTTTGCAAACCAGCATGTTCGAGAGAATCGGAAAGGATCTTGAAACTTTGTGGGTCCCTCTCCTGAAGGCTCGTGACTAGAAGGACTTTCTCACCTAATTCCTGGAAAAGAGAGCCGATTTGTCCGAGGCAGTTCAATCCATGAATGTAACTTTCCTGTTTAAAAGCCTTGATGAGTGATCGGGCCTTGTCCTTGACCTGTTTCATCATTGCTCCATTATCCAACTTAGCTGCTGTTCCTTGCCACCATGTATGTCCGGAGTGTCCTTCTCGACTGAATCTTCAATGTTGCTGCGGACATCCCTGATGTCTTCTACCATGTGAGTATTGCCACTCAAAATGGAAGAGGACCACTATTATTACTATATCATAAATTGGAATATTTAAAACTCGTGGTTGTAATGAAACCAACCCACCTCACCCTTGCTTTAAAGGTTGAAAATGTTTTTGTTGTATATGCATCGATATCAGGATAATATTCTGATATCGCAGGGAGTTAATGAACACCATGTCTCGTTTTGGGCTTATCGGAACGATCACCTACGATGTGATAACGATTGAGGGAAAAACCATCCATGAAGGATTGGGGGGAATTTTGTACCAGGCAGCGGTTATGTGCGGTTTGGGTTACGAGGTGAATCTTTACACCAATCTGGGGCGAGAGCTTGAAACAGAAGTCCAAGAATTGACAAAAGAATGGAGGACTTTGAACAAAGAAGGGATCAACATAGTGTCCGGGCCTGGCAACCGGGTTTTCCTCGATTACCGAAACGGGAGAGAAAGGATCGAGGTGTTGAAGTCGGTTGTGCCTCCGATTAGTCCCGATAGGATTTTGAAAGATCTCCCTCAGCTTGATTTCCTCGTGATTGTCTTGAATTCTGATTTCGACATGGAATCGGAAGAATGGGAACATGTCAAAAAAAATTCGACCTGTCCGATCTGGTTGGATATCCATTCCCTTCCTCTGGAAAAGAAAATCGGCAGCCCGCGAGAATGCGTTTCGGTGCGGGACTGGAAGGATTGGGTTGAGGGAATCGATTATTTGCAAGCGAACAAAGCAGAAGTGGCAGCCCTGCTGGGTTGTCCCGGAAAAAATCCCGACCTTGCAGAGCTTGAAAGTTTTGGTGTTTTGGTCTTTAAGCTGGGAGTAAAGGTTGTTTTCATAACACTCGGAGAAGAAGGAGTTTTGCTGATGGACGAAAAGGGATCTCGAAGCATTGGCGCCATAGGAGGGAATTCCGTGGTAGACTCAACCGGATGCGGCGATGTGTTTTGTGGAGGAGCAGGAGTCTA
>DAOVBT010000144.1 GCA_030670375.1 Candidatus Aminicenantota bacterium
CATTTGTTTGATCTAAAAGTGCCGCCTGTCGAGAGGATTTTCCTGGATACCACACCATTCCAGTACATCACATTCGACATCAGAGGAGAATTGGGTGGAGAGCGGTTGTCTTTACAGGTTGCCGATTATTCTTGGGAAAGAAGGGAGGATTCCTTAAAAATTGGCAATGTTGGGCAGTTCCTTCCCTCTGGCCGAATTCAACAATCGTGGCAGCGGGCTTGGGTCCCGCTCACAATGCTTCCCGACCGCATCAGAAGAGAAGAGTTGGCCAATTTGGTTTTCCTCGCACAGTCGGGCAAAGGAAAAGTCTTTATCGGAGATGTCGCTTTCACAGAGATGAAGAATGCACCCATTCCGCAGCCTTTAGAGAGGAAGGTTTATGAACCCTCACCACACAGAGGAATGTGGCTTTGGAATACGAAAGATTTGTTGGGGCATGATGAAGAACAAATGGGGCTTGTCGACTTCTGTAGTCAAAACGGTATAACAGAAATTTTTTTGCAGCTGCCGTATGAGGTGGAGGAAAAAAACGAAAAAAAAGAGATTCTTTGGGACAGATTCAAAATGGCTTTGTTACTCTCCCGCCTTCACGATAAAGAGATTAAAGTCCACGCTTTGGATGGGGATCCCAGGTTTGCCCTTCGCCAGTGGCACGAGCATGTCCTTGCCACTATTCGAGCTGTTCTTCATTATAATGAAACGGTGAAGCCCGATGAGCGGTTCGACGGAGTCCGGTATGATAATGAGCCCTATATACTGCCGAATTTTGCCGGAGTTCAGAAAGAATCCATCATAGAACAGTACTTGGAGCTCTTGAGCCTCTCGAAAGAATTGACCGAGTCCGCAAACTTGGATTTCGGCGTGGATATTCCATTTTGGTTCGATCAGAAAAATGAGTTCTTTGAACCCATCGCAGAAATACACAAGCGCCCATTGACCGAGTGCATTTTGGATATCGTCGACAACATCGGGATCATGGATTATCGAACCGCAGCCTACGGCGCTGATGGCGTCATTGCCCATGCACTCGATGAGCTTCGGTACGCTTTGGAGAAGGGAAAAAAAGTTTTTGTCGGCTTGGAAACGACTGCGCTCCCAGATGAAACGCTCCTGGAGTTCGGACAGGGGAGAGGTCCGTCCCGTTTACACTTGAAGAAACAAGAGGGAACTAAAATTCTTCTCCAATGGATCCCGGAAGATAGGGGGAGCGAAACTAAACATGACCTGGTTTTGTTCCAGCAGAAAAAGACATTCGTTCCATCTGGGAAGATTACGTTTGCCGACAGAAGTATTCGTGATTTAAATGAGATCATGGAAAAAGCAGAGTCCGAATTTCAGGCATATCCCAGTTTTTACGGATTTGCCATTCATTACTATCAGAGTTATCGGAAGTTATTTGTTAAAAGGCGATAACTGGCATCAAAGTCGATACTTCTCTATCTCCTTTTTCATGTCACCTTCTGCACGAAAAAATTTCCCTTTGGACTCGGCAATTATTGTCCCATCCTGTTTAAAGATTTTTCCTTCGGTGAAGAGGATTTTCCCCTTATCCTCTGTGATTTGTCCTTCCAGAAAAAGCGTTTCCCCGATTTTCGCCGGATTTTTGAATTTGACTTCCATCTGGACGGTAACGGTAATAATCCCCTGGGCGATTATGGAATAGATCATCACCTCATCCAACAGGGTGGAGAGGATACCGCCATGGAGTATGTCCTTGTAACCCTCGAACTCTGGAGTTGGGGTGTACTGGGCTTTGGCTTTTCCCTCATCAAAGAAGAATTCAACCTTTAAACCTATTTTGTTTTTGTCTCCACACACAAAACAGTTGGGGTAATTGGGAATGGCTTTCATGATGACCTCTTATGCTAGGCTTTTTTCCCGATTTGACTCTCCAAGGTCTGCATGACCTTGGTCAGCGATTCCAGGAATGGGGTGGGCGTTCCGACCTTTTTCCCATAGTCGATGATGGGCTGGAAGATGTATTCGATCGGGTTTCCCACTTCCAGGTCGAGTGAGGTGGAAGGCTTGTGATGGCCGGCCCCGGAAAGATAGGCAAGGCTGTTTTCGAAGAAATCATCTCCGTATTCGTACCCCATTTTTTTTGCGACTTGGATACATTCGTTGAGGATTTGTTCACAAAGGTAACGGGTTTCTCCGGTGGTCATGGCTTCCTTCATGGTCAAACCTGTTGTGGCACAGACCGGCATCAGAGCGGCATTGAGTATGGTCTTTTTCCATTCGAATTTTTTGATGTCCTGAACAAATTGTGTCTCTAAGCCTGCTTGGGTGAGGAATCCCGAAATCTCTTTGCCCAGGGCTTCGTTATTGCGGGACAGGACGCCGAGGTAGTTGGGGGGATGAAAAAAAGACAGCTTGATCACTCCGGGCTTGATGATCGTGCCGGCATAGTTGATGACAAACCTCATGACGGCATCAGGGCCGAACTTTTCGGCGATTATGTCCTCGTTATCGATCCCATTCTGGATAACGAGCATTTTTTGTCCTGGTTTGTGAATCATCTTGATTTCCTCGAGAAGAGGATCAAGATAGTTGGATTTGACGGAGATAAAGATCAAATCGGGATCAAAACGGTTGAGGCTTGCTGTAAAATTGCCTGTGCCATCGACACGCGTTGTGAATTCGGTGTCCTTACCGCTGATGGTGATGCCGTCCTTTTCCACAGCGGAAATCAAGTCCTCTTTGAGGTCGACGAGAAATATGTTTTCGCCGTTTTGAGCGAGATAGGCTGCCATGATGCTTCCTACAGGACCGGCACCGATAATTCCGATTTTATGTTTTGCCATTTTATTTTCCCAGAATGAGTTTCATTTTGTGCGGCTATTATATCAGAAAAAAAATAGAACCGTCCTCTTTTTTAAAAATTTGTCTAAAAGAAAGGACAAAGGGATTGTGTTGTGGTAAAATTTTCTCTAATAAATTTGGAATGAATATTGCATTTAATAATGATGTATAGTTACATGCAAATGGAGTTAAAACATCAAAATCGGGGGAGACAAAATGAAATTTAAAATTTTCGGGATTTTGATTGTGCTTTGTGTTTTTCTGTGTTGTGCCAGTCCTGGTGCCAAACAGGCAAAAATTTATCAGGGTCAGCTCGAGACCATGATCGGCAAAAAAACAGATGACTTGGAGGCCAACTTCAAGGATTGGGAATTTAGTCTGATGTATACATGGCAAGAAGAGAATCCATCGGTTGAAGTGATAAAAGAACACAATCGTCCAATAGTTAAATTTTCAGAAGTTGAAATGCAGGAGATTTTTTCCGAGGAAGGAAAATACCACGTCCTGTATTTTCAGAAAAAAGAAGCGACCACAGATGCCTCGATCGGTACAATAACCGAGGGGGGAATGAGTTATATGGCAGATACGGCCATGGCTTCCGATCGATACACCCTGATAAGAACTGTTTTTAAAGATGGGATTTTCACTCATTTCAGAATTTGGGGCAATGTCCACCAAACACATGTCTCAGGCCTGAAAAGGATCAGATAATAACAACCTCCCTTTAGTTAATTTGTTATCTTGACACAAAAGGTGGGACTTTGTATCTTGTATTTTAATCAAGCTGTATCGATATCAGCCTTTCCCGGATACAAAAAATCATCACCGAGGAACAAGGTATGAAACAAGAAGTGTTATTAGGCGACGAAGCTGTGGCTCTCGGGGCTATCCATGCCGGCCTTTCCGGAGGCTATTCCTACCCGGGAACTCCGGCTTCAGAAATCATGGAATATTTGGTGAGAGCTTCTGCGCACGAGAAAAAATTTGTTGCCTCTTGGTCAGTGAACGAAAAAGTGGCCTATGAGGAAGCCCTGGGTGTTTCCTATGCGGGTAAACGTGCTCTGGTTTCGATGAAACATGTCGGTTTGAATGTGGCCGCCGATCCGTTTATGAATTCGGCGATAACCGGGGCCAACGGAGGACTTGTGGTGGTCGTGGCGGATGATCCCGGCATGCACAGCTCCCAGAATGAGCAGGACAGCCGGTATTTTGCCGAGTTCGCGAAGGTCTTTTGTTTTGAACCTTCCAACCATCAGGAAGCGTATGACATGACCAGGGAAGCCTTCGAACTCTCCGAGAAGCTGGGAATTCCTGTTATGATCAGGATGGTTACACGGCTGTCCCATAGCCGATCCCGCGTGCAACCCCGCCCGCCCAAACAGCAGAATCCTCTGAAATACGGAGTGGGTACCGACTGGATCCTTCTTCCCGTGCACGCGCGGAGGCGCTTCAAGCTTCTTGTGGATAAACAAAAAGATCTGATCAGCGTCTCGAATCGGTCCGAATTTAATTCCCTCCAGATCAATCCCAAAAACACTACGCTCGGGATAATCGCCTCCGGAATCGCCGCCAATTATGTTATCGAGAATTACACAGGCGGACATGAGCAGCCGTCTTTCCTCAAACTGACGACCTATCCGATTCCTGAAGATCTCGTAAAAAAATTGGTCGATCATGTGGATACAGTCCTTATCGTGGAAGAAGGGTACCCCTTCATCGAAAAGAGTATATCTGGTGTATTCGGGATTGCCGGAAAAAACATACGCGGGAAGTTGAGCGGACATTTACCCTCAACAGGGGAGCTTTCCCCTGGGATCGTACGTCAGGGGCTGGGAATAGAGGCTTTGCCGAAGAGAGATATCTCCGATTTCCCGATGGCGGGAAGACCCCCTCAACTCTGCCAAGGATGTTCCCATGCCGACACCTACAGAGCCTTGAACGAGGCCCTGGAATCTTATCCGGAGTCCAATGTATTCAGCGACATCGGGTGTTACACACTGGGAGCACTCCCACCGTACAATGCCATTCAGAGTTGTGTTTGCATGGGGGCAAGTGTGAGCATGGCCAAAGGAGGTGCAGAGGCAGGTGTGTATCCCTCTGTAGCCGTGATCGGCGATTCGACGTTCGCTCATAGCGGGATCACGCCGCTCCTGGCCGCGGCCGCTGCGAACACCAACATGACGGTGTTCATCCTGGACAATGCCACTGTTGCCATGACCGGTGGGCAGCCAACATTTCTCTCGGGAGAAAAATTGGCAAAAGTGACCGAAGGGATGGGTGTGGCAAAAGAGCATATCCGGACCATCCTGCCGCTCCCCAAGAATCACGACGAAAATGTTCAGATCATGAAACAGGAATTGGATTATCAGGGATTGTCGGTGGTCATCGCCGCCAGAGAATGTGTCCAGCAGGCCCGCAAAAAAAAGAGGAGTAAGACTTGATGAAACAAGATATTATATTGGCTGGGGTCGGGGGACAGGGAATCCTCTCGATAGCTTTTGTCATCGATAACGCGGCTTTGAAACAGGGGCTCGATTTTAAACAGGCCGAAGTCCACGGAATGGCCCAGAGGGGAGGAGCTGTGCAGTCTCACCTCCGGATCTCGGACAAACCCGTGTTCAGCGATCTGATTCCCAAAGGTGCTGCGGATATGATTCTAAGCGTCGAGCCTATGGAGTGTGTGCGCTATTTGGATTACCTCTCACCCGAGGGAATTGTCATCACCAGCCGTTCCCCGTTCGTCAATATTCCCGACTATCCCGATATCGACAAGGTGTTGGGTGCCATCGAGACCGTTGCGAACAGAGTCATTGTGGACTCGGATAAACTGGCCAAGGAGGCAGGTTCGCCCAAAGCACAGAATATGGTTATGCTGGGAGCAGCTTCCCCGCATTTGATTCTCGAGGAGGCAAATCTCAGGGAGTTCATCCGTGTGCTTTTTGCACCGCGCGGAGAAAAGCTGGTCGAGATGAACCTGAAAGCTTTTGATCTTGGCCGATCCTCTGCTATGAAGAGTTAAGGAAGTGATGATGAGAATACATTTCGAAAAGATCAACGATGTTTTTCGATCAGCCGAGAATGAGGGTCGCAATTTCCTCCTCGAGCATGAGGTCTACCATATACTCGAACAGGTCGGGATCAAAACGCCCAAGTGTCTCTTC
>DAOVBT010000197.1 GCA_030670375.1 Candidatus Aminicenantota bacterium
GAGACAGCAAAAACATATTCCAAAAGGAAAAAGAATTCTCCTGGGAAGGGGATGATGCCTTTCATCTGATCCAACAGAATGTGAATACATTGCAGGTTTCTGATTCTCCGATCCAGATCAGCGTAGGCGTGAGTGAATCCCCGGAGGTTAGGAAAAGAATCAAAAAAAGGATTGAAGATTTTCTCAAGAATTCCGATTTCTCCCGATATGAAGTCGATGTTTCCTCCTCTTACAAACAGGGCTTTTTCTGGATCATAGAGAAAGTGCTCCCTAGGCTTAAGGACAAAAACGTTCACCGTGTGCTCATCCGGTTTGCCCAAGAGACAGAGGATTTTTCCCAACCCAAACGCTTCTACAGCGAATCCTGCCGCTGGTTACAGGAGCTCTATCCTGTGGATGAGCTCATCGCCGATAAAATCAAAATTCCCCTGGATAGGATTGTTTTCGAAATGAAAGACGAGGAAAAACCTGTATATGATGTTATAGCCTTCGATAAAACGGATTCAATACTTTTCGCAGAGCATTTTTCACCGCACACAAAGGAAGCCGTTTATATGCAAGCTCTTCCCGAATGGGGGAAAGTTAAATTGACCACTGGCTGGGTCAGGATCGAACAGGACAAAAAAGTGGTTCTGGACACCGGATTAACCAGCGACTTGGAGAAGTTTTGGGAATTTTATCAAGCCGAGATCCTCAAGGAAGTCTACACCCACATCCTGAAAAAAACCGGGAACCAACCCACATTCCAGAAACAGCCTTATTTCAAAAGAATGCTGATCGAAATGTGGTTCAGCGAACCCGATTTCAAGATCGGATTGGACGAAGAAATCGTGAGCAGTCTTGAGGCCATTCATGATGAAATTTATTTCGATACGCTTGATTTTTTTCGAGGGATAACCGAAATCGAACTGGAACAGGATGATGAAATCCCTGAAGACACATCCCGGTATTCTGCTCCGGGCAATATTCTCCCCAAGATCTATCCCTCCTCCGAAGGAAAAAAGGGGAAGGTCAAAGTCACTTTCGACGGCTGGCAGGCCAGCTCTCCGGAGATTGTTTTGGAGTGGAAAGAGGAAGGAAAAAGAGAAAAGAGCAAAAAATTCACGTTCCCCAAGCTCAAAACCAAAAGCTTCCATATTCCTTCTTTCATTTACAACGGGATGGAAGAGAGAATCGAAAAACTGACGGCCGAAGTCGAATTCGAAAAAGAGAAAGAGTACTTGACACTTCTCGAAATCATCGACGCTTACAGAGATCTTCACAGCGAGGGCATCGTGGATCAGCCTTTCCGCTTCCCGAACCTCCATTCTTTGGCAGTCATTGCCAAACACAAAGACTGGGAAAAGGAAGAGACCTTCTTGATCAAACCCGCAAAGACAAAAGAAAAAGCTCATTTGGCTGAATCCCTTCCTGAAAAAGCCTCGATTCCCACAGAAGAGATCATATCGCCACAGATGTGTTTGGACCTGGTGGACCGACTGGGCCGCTTCGACAGCATCCGAACCTATATCGGAGGAAAATCCTACGAGAACCGGAAGATTCCTGTTCTGGAAATCTTCACTCCATTAGAAAAATATGTCTCTATCCCACGACTCATCACTCTCAAACCCACCCTTTATCTCAGCGGGCGACAGCACGCCAATGAAGTATCGGCCACAAATTACATCCTCAAATTTGCTGAACTCCTTGCTGAAAATCCCGCCTACCAGGAATTCACAAAAAAAATGAATTTCATCCTCCACCCGATGGAAAATCCCGACGGCGCTGAACTGGCCTACGACCTCCAAAAACTCACCCCGTTTCACAGCCTGCATGCGGGACGTTACACCTCTTTGGGAATCGATGTGGGATATCAAGTCGGGGCATCCAAACCCCTTCTTCCCGAGGCAAAAGTGCGAAAAAATCTTTATGATAAATGGCTTCCGGACATTTACCTCAACCTCCATGGATATCCATCTCATGAATGGGTTCAACAATTTTCCAACTACATACCCTATCAATTCCGCGATTACTGGATACCCAGGGGATGGTTTGCCTACTACAGAGCTCTCTCCCTTCCTTTGTATGAAAAATGGGTAAAGGCCGGGGAGGAGTTGAAAAACTTCATCACTCAGGAGATCAACGCAAACGCAAAATTTCAGGAATCGAACAGGAAATTTTATGACCGGTATTACCGTTGGGCAGCGCGCTGGCAACCACACATGAATTACCTGGAGGACCATGATGGTGTGAACCTGTATGCCAAAAGACGTTCCTCAAGGGAAAGCAAACTCTCAGACAGGCGCCGGATTACCTTTGTGGAAGAAACACCCGAGTTGATGGATGAAACGGCTCAAGGACAGTGGCTGGACTTTCTGGTCACCCAGGGATTGACATACCTGAGAGCCCATGCCAAATATCTATCACAAGCCCGGTATGAAACCGTGCGTATCGAAGAAGAAGGCCAGGACAGAGTCCATGTTCAACTCATACGGAGCCGTCCGGGAAAAATCCAAAAAAACAAATAGATCCGACATCACAAAGACTCATGACATCCTGTGCTTACCTCCACAAGAAGACATCCTTGCTTTCCTAGGAGAAGAGGAGATCCATGTTGTCGTCATCGATCTCGATCTTCACAAACATCAAAAGAAGGTCTTCGATCTGCTTAAAAAAATCAAGGCATAACCGGTTCACTCCGACAAATTTTCATTCAACACTTTACGTATATTGGCCAATCCTTTCGCCAAGACATTCGAGTCGCCTCCAAATCCTATTCGGAAATGCTGCGGCTGTTCGAAAAAACTTCCGGGCACGATTGCCGTGTCGTGGATAGCTCGCAGACGAAGGCCAACTCGTCCCCGGTCAGGCCGGATTCGATCCTGGGAAAATAGGACGCCGCTGGGATTGCGGAGGTTTGTCAGGAGCACAAACCAAAAAAAGAGCATGGGATGTTCCCATCTAAAAAGATGTCCAAAGTCAAGGTTTGACCCCATTATTTCTTTGCCTTGCTCTTTAATGCCGCCTTGAATTATGATAATCTGGATGCTGGCTGAGTGAAACCGGCCACAAAAAAGTAACTAAAGGAGGACATATTCATGAAAAAATTCACTATTTTTTGTGTTGTAGGCCTTTTCCTCTTGACTAGCCTTACCTCACCAGGATTAGCCCAATCGGCCAAAGATATCCTGGACAAGATGATCAAGGCACAAGGTGGAAAAGCAAACCTCGAAAAAATCAAAGACACAACCATGAGTGGTACCCTGGAGATGGTTTCGATGGGCCTCAGCGGATCGCTGACTTTCTACCAAAAAGAACCAAATAAAATGCGCATGGACATGGAACTCATGGGCATGGTGATAACACAGGCCTATGACGGAGAAATTGCCTGGGGATTGGATCCCTCTACGGGAAGCATCCAAGAAATGGCGGGGGAGCAGGCTAAGGATATGGAAAGAATGGCTCTCGGAAACGATTCAATCCTTCATCCGGAAAAATACGGCATCACATACTCTTACAAAGGCAAGGAAACGATCGAAGGCCAGGATTATTACATTCTTGAACAAGTGTTCGAAGACGGTTTCAGTGCGACCATGTATATCGATGCCAAGACCTATCTCATGTACAAAACAATATCAAAAGCCCCGAATCAGATGGGAATAGAGGTAGACCAAGAAGTTTTTACAACAGACTACAGAAAAGTGGAAGGCATGATGGTTGCACATGAGATGAGGATCATGCAAGACGGAGAGGAATTCCTAACCATGATTTTCACCGAAGTGGCATTCAACACGGGCTTGGAGGAATCTCTTTTTAAAAAAGAAGAATAGATCCTGTAGACATTTTATGAATTGATGCTTTAACCAGGAGAGATCTTCCACCTGGTTGGGATGGAGGGCAAATTGAAAAAAATTGTTCCGGTTTTGTGTTTTTCTCTGATCTTCCTAACCATGTCTTGTGCTATCAACCCGGTAACAGGAAAAAGAGAGCTCAGTCTCATCTCGGAACAGGAAGAAATCGCCCTGGGAAAACAGACCGACGGGGAAATCAAAGCCCTGTACGGTATCTATAGTGATCAGGCCTTAAACGCCTATGTCCAGAGAGTCGGGCAGAGCATGACCCCGCTTACTCATCGCCCTCACCTCACCTATCACTTCGCCGTCCTCGATACACATGTCGTGAATGCCTTTGCGGTTCCAGGAGGATATGTTTATGTCACAAGAGGTATTCTTGCCTTGATGAATTCAGAGGCAGAGCTGGCCGTGGTTTTGGGTCACGAACTCGGGCATGTCAACGCCCGCCACAGTGTGGCCAAGCTCAGCCAACTGATGCTCGCTCAACTCGGTCTGGGAGTTGCGGGAGCCATCAGCGAAACCTTTGCCAAATTATCGGGGGCTGCCAGTATCGGGATTCAGCTTCTCTTTCTCAAGTTCAGCCGTGATGATGAGAGAGAAGCGGATACCCTAGGTGTAGAATATTCTCGGAAGGGTGGATACAACCCGGGTGAAATGATCAACTTTTTTGCATCCCTCGAAAGATTGGGGGATTTTTCCGGGGGGCAGAGCCTTCCCGGCTTTCTCTCCACGCATCCTTTAACGAGCGAACGTATCCATAATACCAAGGACATGCTGTTGGAATCTGACCGGCAATTGAAGATCGAAAAAAACGGCTACCTGGGGGCTGTCAACAACATGGTCTACGGCCAAGATCCCAGGCAAGGTTATGTGGAAAAAAATGCGTTTTACCATCCTGGATTGCGCTTTTTCTTTTCGTTCCCTGAAGACTGGCAGGTGCAGAACACACCCACCCAGGTTACCATGGCCACCAAAGATGGCCATGCAGGCGTCATCCTTCAGGCAGAAAAGACTTCGGAAAATCTCAAGGATTATGCCAACAGGATGGCCGCAAAAATCGAGAACGAAGAATTCATCGACGAGAGAAGTTTCAAAATCAACGGGTTGGCCTCCTATCACCAAGTCTATGATATTTCCCAGCAACAGGGAGGGGATATAAGAACCCGCTTATCCTATGTTAGAAAAAA
>DAOVBT010000006.1 GCA_030670375.1 Candidatus Aminicenantota bacterium
GAGTGTTTTTTCCAGGAAATTGAGCTGATTTGTTTTTATCCGGATAAAATCATCTTCACGAAATCCAGGTTCGATCAGCATCTCTTTGAAAATGGCATAATATTCATCCAGGTTATCGATATGAATGGTTCCTGTGAAAACAGACATCTCTTTTTCGATCCGGAGACCTACACCGGCAGCCATCGGGTAGAATTTTTTCTGGATTTCTTTGAAGGCCAAAGTTTTTGTCCCCCCACCTGTCAGCATGCTGCACGCGAGCTGGCATAGGCCCTCTTTTCCTGCCGGATCATAGGCTGAACCGATGTTGAGCAAAATCCGGAAGCTGATCAACGGATTTCCCTCGACGGGAAGAAGCTCTGATCCCATTTTTCCTTCTGTTTCTTTGGTACAAGATGTGGTCATGAAGAAAGCCACAGTTAAAAATACGATAAGCATGAATATTTTTGTTTTTTTCATCGGGCTTCCCCTCCTGTCAGGGTCACCACCGTGCTGTTTGATTTTTCGAAATGCTTTTTGGCCATGGCAATGATATCCTGAGGGGTGACTTTCTCGAAGAGATCGAACATTTTGTTCACAGATCCCGGGTTTGTTGTCAGGTTGATGTAAAAGGCAAGAGATCCTGCGACACCGTCCGTGGTTCCCAAAGAGTTGGCGAACGAGTATTTGAGATTGGACTTTATATCGGCCAGTTTTTCCTCAGAGACCGGCTCCGTTTTTAGCCTTTCCAGCTCCTTGAATATCTCCTCTTCCACATAGGCAAGGTCCTTTTCATTTTTGACCACGGAATTAAAAGTCAGGAGATAGGGATCTCGCCTGTCCGCAAAGCTGGCACCCAAGGACTGGCATTTTTGTTCTTCGATGACAAGTCTCTGGTAGAGCTCGGATGAGCGGGAAAAAGCGATTTCCGCCATCAAGTCGAGCGTGGCTTTGTCGATGTTCTCGTCGGAATAGGCCGGCCCGTGGAATCCGATGGCACGCAACGGAAGGGTCTGGGTCGGCCAATCGTAATGGGCTCTTTTGGATTTGGTTTGAGCTGGTTCTTCCGGAGTGACCAAATTGTAGCCGGACTTTTCCCAGCCGCTGTAATATTGATTCACGTAGGTCATCAATTGATCATGGTCGAAATCCCCGGCTACCAGGAGTATTGCGTTGTCCGGCGCGTAAAAGCGTTTCTTGTACAATTGGCTGTAAGGAAATTGGTTCGGCATGTCCAGGATGTCTTCGAGATACCCAAGCGTGGTGTGTTTGTAGGAGTGTTTTTCGTAAGCCGTATCCCTGAGAAGTTCGGATAGCCTTCTGGATGGGCTGGAAACGCTGGCGTAATACTCACCCTCGATAACCGTTGCTTCGGTTTTGATCATTTCCTCATCCCAGTATAGGTTGATGAAGCGGTCCGCTTCGGCTTTGACCACGCTTTCCAAGTTTTCCCTCCCGGCGAACACAACGTAATAACAGGTGTAATCATCCGTGGTGTATGCATTGGTTCCCGCACCGATCTCACTAAGGAAATTATCGTACTCCTCAGGAGACATGTTTTCCGTGCCCTTGAACATCATGTGCTCGAAGAAGTGGGCAAAACCGGATTTTCCCGGCTCGACCTCGTTTCGTGATCCGGATCGAACGATGGTGTAATAGGAAATTATGTTTGGGTTGGGAAGAGGGATGGAGACAACTTTGAAGCCGTTCTCCAGCTCTACGACATTGTAATCGTAAGGAAATATTTTAGAGGCCTGCAGAATCATCGGGGGAGCGAGAATCAGCAGCAGACATAAAAAAGAAAAAAGATATTTGTGCATTTTGTTTGTCCTCCTTTTTGAGAGAATTTTTACTGAAGCTCCATTTGAGGAACAAAAAATATATACCAAAAACCTCTCCACAAAACAAGGGAGAAACCTAGCCTAACCATTCCTCAAGCCAGCCGAATCGTGCCTCAGGTTTTTGGTCTCTAGGTGTGTAAGGCTTGATATCCAGGATAGGTGTTCCCTCGATCATATCTACCCCTTGGACCTGCAATTTATTTTTGTCCCGTTTGATGAACCGAAGCACCGTAAAGCCGATGGGATTGGGCCGGTTTGGACTTCTGGTGGAAAAGACACCCCTCCGCTTGTTATCGTACGGGGGATGGGCGTAAAGTTTTTTCTCCGTTGATTTGTGGAAAGCGAAGATGAGGATGATATGGGAGAACCCGTCGAGATCCTGCAAGCCTTCGGCGAATTCTCCGAAAATCTCCAGTTCTCCCTGGATACTGACGAATCCCTTGGGATCAACACAGCGAAATTTTTTGATGTCTTCCTTTTTTTGGAAAGGAGAATGGACTGTCCCGATTGGTTTAAAGATTATTTCCATCGATCTTCACCTTTTCAAATCCTATTTTATTTCTCAAGAATTCTAGCCCTTTTGTGCCCGGGGGGAAATAAAAAACAGGTGAGTCCCCTTTTTATAATCGGCCACTGGAAGCTTTCCCGCTCACGTCTTTTTCCCCGAGAGATTTCATACAGGAATTATGTAACAAAATGAGGTCTTAGTCGTTTACGTATGTCAGCCACGTTTTGTAGCTATTATTCTCGCCCGCAACGATATTTTTAAAAACCCTGATTATCTTTGTGGTAATTTCGCCTGCTGTCCCCGATCCGATCGTGTATTCTTTGGGAGATTTGTCTTGTTCGGAATCGTCCAGGACCTGTGTGATCGGCGCGATTTCCACGGCTGTCCCTGAGAAAAAAGCTTCATCCGCCGTGAAAAAATCGTGCTTGGTGATCGGGCCTATGGATGTGGGAATACCCATGTCTTCTGCGATTTTGAGGATGCTTGTCCGGGTGATTCCCTCCAGAACCGATTCGTTCATATCATTGGTCTTCACAACGCCATCTTTGACGATCAGGATGTTTTCGCCGGGGCCTTCTGCGACATTTCCTTCGAGATTCAAGAATATCGCCTCGTCATATCCTTTTTCCCGGGCCAAAACACCATAAATGGTCGACAGGATGTACAATCCGCCGAGTTTTGCCTTCATGTCGAACTGGGTGTGATGGATCCGTCGCCAGGGAAGAAGGTAGGCATGAATGCCTTTTTCGGCTCTATCTCCGAGGTAGGCGCCCCACTCCCATGCAGCGATTATGAGTTCGACAGGAGAATGCTTGGGAACAAGTCCCAAGTTCCCGTAGGAATAATACAGGAGGGGCCGGATGTACGCCGAGTCCAGTTGATTTTCCTTAACCGCCTGTTTTATAGCTTCTATGATTTCTTGCTTGGTATAGGGGATGTTCATCCTCAGCAATGAAGCGGAGTAAAAAAATCGTTCGATGTGGTCAGGTAGACGAAAAATAGCCGGACCGTCAGCCGTTTGATATGCCCGGATGCCCTCAAAAACGGAGGTCCCGTAATGGAGAGCATGACTCATGGCATGAACGTTGGATTCCGCCCAATCGTGGAATTTTCCCATGTGCCAAAATTTTTTTGCTCTTGGGAAGTGAGAGTTTTCAAACATATTCACTCCTTTTTGGCATGTTATATGAGAAAAAACCCCCTACGGTGCATTTTGAATATTTAGGGGATTGTTGGGGAAACATTACGTTATCACAAATAGAAAAAAATGAAAAGTATCCTGTTCAATATTTTACTTTGGGATGAAAAATTCCCATGCGCACCAAACATTTTCGGGGTGAGGATCGGGCGGACACACGAGGCACCGCGTTTGTATCCTGGGGTCGATGGTACTTGCAAAACCGCTGTATTCCACGATGCCGACGGATTTGCAAGGGAAATCCGGCAATCCCTGCCGCTGTCTTGCTTCTTGCACCCGGCAACGGTTCATCCGGAAGACACACCTGTTTTCACTCGCCTCCAGGACTTCTTGCACGTTGATAAAAGCATAAAGTCTGAATTTGAGGGCCTGAATGAGGGCGGGAATACCTCCTTCCTGTGGTATGTTGAACCTTCTCATGATTCTTTTGGCCTCGATCACGGTGAATTTTTCCCAGGCTTTTTTGTCCAGTTCCATGGCTGCATCAATCCCGAATTTTTCCTCGACGGCTCTAAACCAAAGACCATCGTGGGCAAGCCAGTTTTTCGCCGCATCGGTCAGAAGCTCGTTAAGCTTTTGCGCGTTTAAATCGTCGATTGCTTTCATTTTTTATCCTTCATGGGCTTGACTCGTAGAATTTTTTGCCTTCGTGGATGACGAGCTTGATTTTTCCCTCTTTAAGGAGGAAATCGCAATATTTTATCAGTTCATTTTTATGTTTTCCCAGGGATTTGCTCATGTCCGAAAGGGTGACGGGTCTTCTCGCAACCATCGACAGGATCGCGTCTTTGAGGTCTTGGGATACGGATCCCTGTTGGATTTTATCGAATTCCGCAACGACTTCGGCCTTTTTGCCGAAAAATTTGCGTATTTTCTCCAGTTCCTGGGGACTCAACGGGAGAGCAGATTTTTCGGCTGGAGGGCGGACAACCGTGTTGAGATGGATCTTATCCGGGTTTATATCGGCTATGACCTTTTTGAGCTTTTGGATATTGGAAGGGGAATCATTGACACCTTTGACAAATAGAATTTCGAGCCAGATCTTTCCGTTGAATTCTTGGCGGAACTTTATAAGGCCATCGATAATGTGGTCGATTTTGAGCGAGGGATGTGGTCGATTCATCCTGTCGAATATTTCTTGGGTAACAGCGTCGAGCGATGGAACGACCAGGTCAGCGCGGGAAAGCGCATCCCGTACGCTTTTGCGGAAAAGAAGAGTGCTGTTGGTGAGCACAGCAACAGGAATGGAAGTGATTTTTTTGATTTCCCGTATGAGATTCCCGAGGGATGTGCTGAGTGTGGGCTCGCCAGAGCCGGAAAAAGTGATGTAATCGATGCGTTGCCCCGAGGCGATCACGTTTTTTATTTGGCCTAGTATCGCGTCAACATCAAAATATTTTTTCCGTTGGACCGTTTTCCGTTTGGTGTTGCCCAGTTGACAATAGATGCAGTCCAAAGAACATGTTTTGAACGGCAGGATGTCGACTCCCAAGGAATAGCCCAGGCGTCTGGATGGGACAGGGCCATAAATGTGCATTACACCTTGTCTCGGTAGATTTCGATGAATCGTCTCAAAGACCGGTCATAAGTCCTTTCCACATCATCGGGGAATAGGCAAGCCGGGAGCTCTCTCATTCGCCAGTGATACTGGAGGCAATCGCAGCAAATACCCTTGCGATGGCAAGGTTCATACGTGCAGTTGCAATTTTGGAGATTACTGTTTTCTTGACATTCTTTCATGATTTGCTCCATCGAAGGATTATTCTTCCGATGCTTAGGTATTCCGGTAGTGTTTTTTCCAGGGGGCCCTCTTCTGATACAAATAATCTGCCAGGGCGCGTCGCAAAGTTTCGGCTGCCAGTTGAGCACAGTGAACATCTTCTTCCGGCAGCCCTCCCAGTTGTTTTAAGATTTCTTCTGCAGTGACACCGCCCAGTGCCTGGGTGAATGATTTATTCTGCGCAAGCTCGGTGGCCACGCTCCCGCAGACGATGCTTGTGCCGCAGCCATCGGTTTGGAATGTGCATTGTTTGACCACCCCATCCTTCATTTTCAAGAACATCTCCATGGTATCGCCACAGGAACCCTTCACTTGAGCGCAACCATCCGGATTGTCCATTTTTTGAAAATTTTTTGGATTTTGCCAATGGGCGATCACATTTTCGGAATACCGCTTTTTTATCTGCTCCATAATCTGCTCTTGAAGCTCTTTGGCGTATTTTTCCAGATCTTCATCCTTGTTCATTTTTTGTTCCACTCTTCCTCAAAGAACCCCCATTATAACAAAAACATCGAGGAATTTAATCATTTTGTCGCAACAGAATGATCTGTCTCAAGATCGGAGGTGATCCAAGACATCTTGAAGATTCTGCGCAAACCGTTTGATGGTTTCTTGGGTCATGCCGGCGTAACCAAACCTGATGCAGCGAGGCGCTCCGAACACGGAGCCGGGAACGGCGCTGAATTTTTTAAGCTCTATAGCCTTATGGATAAAATCCGTATCGTCGACTTTGATGTCGTCAGGCAATCTGACTAGAACACTGATAGCGCCGGAGGGAAAGTCCGTATCACGGCATGCCAGGGAAAATCCTTTTTCCCTGAGGACAGAAAGCATGAGTTCACAACGCGCCTTGAGTTCTTTTTTTATTTCTGTAATGAGTTGTGGCTGGCGACCGTTTTTAAAATCTTCCACTTCCCCTTTTAAAAGAGAAATCAACAACTGTTGGCCGAGGACGTTGGGGGAAGAAGAAAAGGACCGGATCACTTTGGGCATCCAGTCGTTTGTGAATGTCTTTTCGGCAGCGATCACATATCCGACTCGGGCCCCGGGAATCAAATACTCTTTAGACGCAGAGCTTACCACAACGGTTCTTTCAGGAGCAAAACCAAGCATGGATTGCGGAGTGCCCTTGTAGCGGACGAAATTGTAGACTTCATCCGCAATGATGATCAGATCGGTTTCTTCAGCCAGTGCAGCCAATTTATTCAGTTCCTTCTCCGTGAGGACATCTCCCGATGGATTGTTCGGGAAGTTGATAAGAATAGAGGTGATCTTTTTTTCTAAGATGGTCCGTTTGATTTGATCGAAGTCGACATCGTAGTCTTGATTAAAGACCTCGATAACGACAGGATTGCCGCCGGCATTCCTGATGATGCCCTTGTAGTTGCTCCAGTATAAAGGCATAAGCCCCACGTTTTGTCCGGAGGCGACAAGATGCATGACTATGGACAGCCCTTCGGTCGCTCCCGAGACAATGGCTACGTTTTTATAGTCCAGGCCTTGTGAAGGGATTCCTGGTTTTCCTTTCAGGTTGTAGGCAAAAGTCCAGAACTGTCCCACCAGTTCTCGCAGTTCTTCTAATCCTGAAGAAGGACCGTAATATATTTCTTTATCTGGAAATACTCCGATAATCTGGCCTTGATCGCTGCGGACAAATTCTGGGTTTTCCGGCACAATCCGTTTGGCTTTGGCTGCTATGGCAGGGATGATCGGATCGGAAGACAATGTCTGCCGTATTCCTTCGGGTACATATTTTCGTGTGAGGCTTAAAAGTGGGGATTCATTAGGATTGAACTGAGTCATTTTTTTCCTCTGTTTTATTTATTTTTGATCGAAGACTCAACAATGTCCCTGACTTCTTGCAGGGTAAAACGGTATCTCCTTCTCAATCGTCCGATATTTTCGTTTACGGACATGTTTGCAGGAAGGCCCAATTTGCTCATGATCCTGCGGGCCGGAATGCCCGTTTGTCTTTGGATATCATAAAAACTCATCTGCCCTGTGATCAGGATGCCCGATTGGTCTTCGGCCAGACGACCCCTGGTCATTTTTTCCTCTTCCTTGTGTTCCCCTTCTGTTTCGTCCTGTTTGGCCTGCGTGCCGGGAACTTCCGCCAACGATTTCCTTTCTTTTTCCGGACTCATATCTCGATAATCTGGGGCGGATGATATTCGATTTGGTGCGTCCGCTTCTTCGTTCAAAAGCGCTGTGAGAACATCCCTCACATCGATCAAGGAAAATCCGTGTTTTTTCCTCAGCCTTCCGATGGTTTCCTTTTGGGAAACTTTTGCGGGAAGCCCTAAGGCTTCGATGATCCTATGGGCAGGAATGTTTGTGGTTTTTTCCAATTCTTCAAGCGTCATCTGCCCGGTTATGGTGATGTAATCCTGGTCATCCGCTGTTTGGACTGCTTCGTTTTTTCCCCTCCCGATCCCATAGTCTTCGTAGGCGCCGGGATCCTTCGGATGAAACAGCCAGATGGCAAACAGCAAAAAGATGGAAACTACGACCGTCGAGATTAAAGCTGGCTTCCACCCTTTTTTAAACAGGTGGTTTGCCCGAGCCTTTATCCACTTCCAGTCCAGCGTGAGATGGATGATGATAAGGAGGATAAAGGTTAGGGAAAGATAAAAATGGATATTCCCCCATTGATGCCGGTGGAGGTTCAAGAAATATTTGGTGCTCTCGGGCGCGGTGGGGCCTTGGGGAATGAAGAGGCCTAACAGAAGCCCGATAAGAACGATGCTGACCAAACAGATAAAAAGAAGGGTGTCCACCAGATACTGCCAGTCCGCTTTTTTCATGAGTTTCTCCCTTTTTTACGCAGAATTTTTAAGATTCTCCCAGGAATCCTTTATGGCCCTTGTTGTGGGATTATCGATATATTCAACAAGAGGTTTGCCCTGTATCATCGACTTGGTGACGGAATCGTCATAGGGAATTTTCCCGACAACAGAAACAGAATTTTTATCGCACCAGTCCTGGATTTGATCGGTGTTGGTGACATTAAGATCGTACTTGTTGATACAACAGGCAGTTTTGATCCCAAAGTGCGAAGCGACCTGTATGACACGCTTCATATCATGCATACCAGAGGGAGTCGGCTCTGTGACGACAAGGGTAAGGTCTGCACCGGAAAGGGATGCGATCACAGGACACCCGATGCCCGGGGGGCCATCTATGATGACCCATTCCATGCCTGTTTTTTCAGCCAATTCTTTAGCATTTTTTCTAACCTCTGTCACCAGCTTACCGGAATTTTCCTCCCCGATTCCCAGTTTGGCATGAACAAACGGGCCGTAGGAAGTTCGAGACACATACCATTCCCCTGATTGATTTTTCTCCATCGGGATGGCTTCGGCTGGACAGATCAAGGAACAAATACCGCAACTTTCGCAGGAAATCCGATCTACCCAAAAATCTCCCGTTTGTGTTTGATGGATGGCATCGAAGCGGCAGACTTCCGCACATTGCCCGCATTCGGTGCATTTTTCCGTTTCGATCCTGGCTTTGTTCATCCCGAAGAAGGGATGGGTTTCCTGTATTTTAGGGTGAAGGAGAAGATAGAGGTTGGCGGCATCCACATCACAATCGGCCAAAACTTTGTTCGAAGCTAGCACGGCAAAGCAGGCCGATAGAACAGTCTTTCCTGTTCCGCCTTTTCCGCTCAGGACAACCAGTTGTTTCATTGGATAAGCCTTTGAGCCTGATTAAAAAGGTTTATAAACTTTTCCTTGTAGGAAGGCTGGGTGGCGATGATGGTTTGTCCTTCCGAATAGGCCACGGCAATGTTGCGATCTATCGGGATTGTCATCAAAACAGGCACTTTTTCCTCATGGCAGTAGTCCCAAATCACCCGGTCTTCACCATCAGAACGGTTGATAACCACCCCGATTGGGATGCCCAGTTCCTTCAGGGTTTTGACAGCCAGGTTTAGATCGTTAAGCCCGAATGGCGTGGGTTCTGTTACAAGAAGAGATATATCACTTCCCTTGACAGATTCCACAACGGGACAGGATGTTCCTGCGGGTGCATCTATGATAACCACGTGGTCGGGCTTTATCATTGTCTTTACCGCTCTTATGAGCGGCGGAGACATGGCCTGGCCGATGTCGAGTTTTCCATGAGCAAACAGGATTCCATCGGCTGTGCCGGATTCGGCGATCCCGATCCTGTGTCCTTTCTCTTGGATGGCTTCTTCCGGACATAACAGCTGGCACCCCCCGCATCCGTGGCAGAGTTCTGGGAAGACAAGCACGGTATCTTTGAGAACAGCTAAGGCATTGTAAGCACAGACTTCGGCACATTTTCCGCAGTAATTGCACCGGTCTTCCAGGATTTCGGGGATCGGGATATGGACGGTTCGGCTGTCCTCGAAACGAGGTTTGAGAAAAAAATGGGCATTGGGTTCTTCCACGTCACAATCTAAAAATTGGATCGGGAAAGAATCTTTCAGAGCAAGAGCGAGGTTGACAGCAACCGTGGTTTTTCCTGTCCCTCCTTTCCCGCTTGCGATGGATAAAATCATCGGATGATTATCTTTTTCCCGACACCCAGTTTGAGATATTTTTCCCGAAGGTTTGGGCAAAAAGTTTTTGGGCGTTCTCTCCTGTGCAGTGACAGGGGCCGGCCTAATCTCTTTGGCATGATTTGTCATCGGAACAGGGCGGTGTGTCGCATCTTTCCTGTCGCCCGCAGCAGGTCGATCCTTGTGCGGAGAGGTCTTTGGATGCCACAATCCTGACATTTGTATTCGTAAATGGGCATGGGGGCTTCACTCTCGAGTCATCTTCTGACCACACTGGGGGCATGATATTTTATTGCAGGGCATTCCCTGCCTGTGAGGAACGCGTTTTCCACAGGACGGGCAGATGCATGTGCCTCCCAGGCCTGCACCCTGGCCGCCCATTCGGCCACGCCCTCCACCTCTTCCTTGACCTTGTCCTCCACCTTGCATGTTGACCTCCTTTTTTAGCCTGGATTATTTATAAATATCCAGGTTGGTTGTAAGATTTCATTATTTCCTTGTCTTCTTTCATTAACTTGCCCGCAATCTCTTCCATTTTTGTATTCTTCCAGAATGATAGATTTTCATGTGCCTCAAGATATTTAAGCGGGATTGGGTGTGTTCCGATTACCACAGGAATTTTAAAATGATTCTCTATGAATTCCTTAAAATGGCGAATACGGGGGCATGGAGGATAACCCACAACCAGTCCCGTGGCGAGGTGGATGACCTCTGCTCCGTTATTTTTCATCTCCTCAGGGACATACTCGATATTGCCCCCGGGACATCCTCCACAGTAGGAGAAACCCACAACCTCCACCTGTTCTTTTTTTGAATAAACGGAAAAGCCGCCTACTCTTTCCCTGAGAGCACGAAAACATTTCCCTCCTCCGCAGTCTTGATAGCGGCCGCATATGATGATCCCTATTTTTTTCATCGCAAACTCCTCACGAAAACTGGGAATTGATCTTGATGATATTGTCGACGACTTCCATGAACGCTTTGGAGGCTTCTGAATCTGGTTGGGTGTCGATGAATGCCTTCCCTTCATCTCCTAAGGAAACGATCTGGGGATCGAGCGGTATCTTGCCCAAAAAAGGCACCCCTAATTCTTGGGCGGCCTTTTGTCCTCCGCCTTCTTTGAATATGTTTACCGTTTTTCCACAATGGGGGCATGTCATTCCGCTCATGTTTTCGACGATTCCCAGAATATTCAGATTAAGCTTTTGGGCAAAGGCCACCGCTTTCCTGGAATCCAGCAGGGAAACTTCCTGGGGTGTAGTAACAACCACAGCCCCTGTTGCAGGGATGAGTTGAGCCACGGATAAGGGCTCATCGCCGGTTCCCGGGGGAGAATCGATCACAAGCCAATCCAAATCCTCCCATTTGACATCTCCCAGGAATTGTTGGATGGCTTTCATTTTCATCGGGCCGCGCCAAATGACGGGAAGATCCGGGTCTTGGAGCAAAAAAGACATGGAAACCAGCTTCAGGTTTTTTCTCACTTGAACAGGCTTTATTCCTGCCCCAGAGACGTCTAATCTCTGGTCCTCGACGCCGAGCATTTTCGGGAGGTTAGGGCCGTGGATATCGACATCCAAAAGGCCCACCTTCATGCCTTTGTTGGAAAACGCCATTGCGAGATTTGCCGCCACGGTGCTTTTCCCGACTCCCCCTTTGCCGCTGAAAACGAGAACCCGGTTTTTTATCCTCGATAGATTTACAGAGATTTTGATTTCTTCTTCTTGGAGATTTTTTTCTCCTTTTGTTATCATCAGTCTTTCTCGCTTTTGAGTCGTTCGAGGATATCTTCGATTTTTCCCACGGCTCCTTCTATCAGATGGACATTGGCAGATTCCAGAATACTTCGAGCGTTAGGGCCGACCTGACCGGTGACAATCATGCTGACGTCCTTGTTCAATATGAGCTGAGCTGTTTGGATGCCCGCTCCTTGGGCAGCGTCCCTGTTTGGGTTTTCGACCACTTCTAGTTCGGATGTTTCTGTGTCGACAATCAGGAAATATAAAGCCCTTCCGAATTTGGGGTCCAATTCTGCGCCTAAATCTTTTCCGGAGGACGTGAAACAAATCTTTCCTGTTGGCGCCTCTGATCGAGAAACGCCGAGCTGATGGCCGGTCTCCCCATGGTGGCTTATGCCGTGGCCATGGTCACAGAGATCCTCGCCTGATTCCAGCTCCTGGTTGATGATTTTTTTGATGACCTCTTCGATGGAGCCTTGGACGCCGATAATGGTTTCGATGTTTTTTTGGGAAAAAAGGGCCTGAGCGCGGGGTCCCATGCCTCCAGCAATAATGCAGCTAACGCCCATTTCAGAAAGATATTGAGGCAGGAATCCGGGTTGATGGCCTGGATTGGGAATTTCCTCCTGTTTTTGTATCTGGGCTTCTTTTATCTCCAATATCGTGTAGGAGGGACATCGGCCGAAGTGGGCGGAGACTTGCCCCTGATCTGTAGAGATGGCTATTTTCATGTAAAACTCCTTGTGTGATTAGAATTCCTGGATTTGTGGCTAAGCTTTTTTACTTGCCAGCTTGTCAATCCTTTGTGTGAGATGATCCAATTCTTGTTTGAGAAATTCAGCCCTATTTTTGAGGTCTTCGATTCCTTGCTCCTCTCCCACACCTCTGCCACGTCCCATTCCCCCGCCAGAACCAGGTTTCGGCCCCGGTTCTGGCGGTAGGGCATTCCCGATTCCCATGCCGTGATGGGCGGAAACATTGGGTTCTGAAGCGTATTGGAGCTTTCCTTCTGCGTACTTTTGAGCGGCTTCTTTTACGGTGCCTGTCACTCCGATAAAGACTTCAACTCCTGCAGCCTCAAGGGTCTGGAAAGCATTCGGTCCACAACTGCCCGTGAGGAGCGCCTGGACTCCTTTGTTGGCTACCAGTTGCGCAGCTTGGATGCCGGCGCCGCTGGGAGAGGAAAGATTGGGGTTTTTGATCGCCTCAAACTCCATAGTGGTGGGATCAAGAAAGATAAAATAAGGACTTCGTCCAAACCGAGGATCTACGGAACTGTTCAACTCTGGTTCTGAAGCGGATAACGCGATTTTCATTTTTTTGCTTTCTCCTGTTTTTGCAGTTCTTCCAGTCGTTTGCTGATCTGGGTGATTTCCTCTTCTAGGACACGCACCTCTTCTTGGAGGAACTGTTTTTCCTCCTCCTTAGTTTGCGTGATGGGCCCAAATTCTGGAAATTCCGTCCCGTAGCTAGGTCCATAAGCCGACATCGGGGGATAGGCCATGAATGGGCTGTAACCGCCTCTTCTCCATCCGCGGCCCCTGCCGAGGCCCATGCCTCTGCCGAATCCTCCTCCAAAACCACGCCCAAAGCCCAATCCTGGGCCCGGATACATGAATCCCGGGTTGGGGTAACCGGCACAATAACCTCTAGCTCTTCCTGTCCTCGAGCCGGCACCCATCGGTCCTGTTCTGTCTCCTCTTGGCATCTTATTCACCTCCTTTCTACACCTGAATTATTAATGGTTCGTCAGTAACCCAGGTGTATTAAAATTTATTGGCATTTTTCACAAAGTCCATAAAATTCGATGTTGTGTCCTAAAACCTTAAAATTATATTTTTGGGAGAGATGTTTTTCTGTTTTGTGGACCAGTTCCAGCTCGTCCTCGAGAAAATCGCTGTAATCGATAATTTTTCCGCACTTGGAACAGATGACATGATGATGGTGTCCTTTTTTATCCTCATGCTGGAATTCGTAACGGCTCTGCCCGTCACCGATCGTGAATTTATTGATGAGGCCCATCTTGACAAGCAGATCCAGGGTCCGGTAAATCGTCGTTAATCCGATACCGGGGGACAATCTGTAAAGGATGGCATAAATTTCTTTGGCGCTCATGTGCTTGGATGTTCGGCTTAGAAGATCCAGGATAGATTCTCGGGGGGCAGTCCAACGTTCAAAATAACGCTGATGCCTGTGTCTCCATTTACGCGGTCCTGGCATTTTGTTGTTCCTTATTGATAATGAAAACCATTTTCAATAACAATATAAAGTTTTGGGCTTTGTTTGTCAAGAAGAAATTTTTGGTTCGGGATTTAAGTTACAATTGCCCTAGTTTTCGTTATGTTTTATACTGGATAAAATGCCAAAAAATAAGAAAACAAAACAAGGCATATCCCGCATTATGGAAAAGGAGGCAAAAGCCGGCCTGAGAAAAAAGCTTCCTCCGATCGAAACGTTTCCCAATCAGTTTCCCGATTATGAGATCAAAATCGAAATTCCCGAATTCACATCCGTATGCCCCAAAACAGCTCTTCCCGATTTTGGCGTTCTCGAGATCCGGTACACACCTGACAAACACTGTCTCGAGCTAAAATCTCTAAAATTGTATCTGTTGGGATACAGAAACCTCGGGATTTATTACGAAAACGCCGTGAATCGTATCCTGGATGATATTGTCAAAGCCTGCCGACCTGTTCGCGCGACCGTTATTGGTGAATTCAATCCGAGAGGAGGGATGATGTCCACGGTAGAGGCGCATTATCCCAGAAGCAGGAAATAACCGGGTATACTGTCCGTTCGACTTGCCATGGAAAACCAGGAAACCTTCGGTATCACAGATCTTTTTATGCTGTCGATCACCTTGATATGGGCCATCAATTTTATCTTTATCAAGATTGCACTGAATGAATTCAGCCCGCTGGCTTTTAACGGGATCCGGATGGCCTTTGCCTCCATCATTCTGGTTCTTGTTCTGTTTTTCACCAAGCAAGGTCTTGGAGTGCCGAAGAAGGACATTGGGAAGCTCGTGGTCTTGGGAATCATCGGCAATACGGTCTACCAGTTATTGTTTATTCATGGTATCAGCCTGACCACAGCCTCTAATACATCCATCATCATGGCCATGACTCCGGCCTCTGTCGCTTTGTTGAGTTCGCTTTTCAAGCATGAAAAAATCCACTGGGCAGCCTGGTTTGGTATTGCTCTGTCTTTTGTGGGTTTTTATCTGGTGATTACCAAGCAGCCAGGGACATTCGTGTTTTCGTGGGAAAATCTGAGAGGCGATATGATGATTTTTTGCGGAAACCTCGTTTGGGCCGTCTATACGGTTTTTTCCAAACCCCTGTTGGGTCGAATAACGCCACTTAAATGGTCCTCTCTCACGCTGGCGGTCGGAACCCTATTGTATCTCCCGTTTTGTCTTCCGGCATTTTCCAGACAGGACTTTGGACAGATTTCCTTGAAAGCTTGGGCCATGCTTGCTTTTTCCGGCATATTTGCTCTGGCAGTCAGCTATGTCGTCTGGTATGCTTCTGTCAAGAGGGTCGGAAACAGCAAAACAGTCATATACGGAAATGTTGTCCCGATTTTCACCGTCATTTTTGCCTATATTCTTATCGCCGAGAGAATCGGCCTCTGGCAGGCTGTCGGAGCCTTAATCATTTTGGCCGGTGTTTATTTGACGCGATCCGGCTACCGCTTTTTTTCCGCTAGGGGAAACAAACATAAAAGTGATATCTAACGCCATCCGAAAATTTTGTGAATTTGGGCGGTCAATCGGATATTTTTCATCCCTTCCTTTAGGGCTTGCCGGAGGAGTCTTAACGCGTGTTTGCCGCTTGATTTGCTGTTGGATTGAGGTTGAAGAAGGAGCGGGATTTTTTCAGGGAAATCCTGCCTGAGTTTTTTTAATACACCGAGATCGAGTCCTTTGGTCACCACCATTTTTACTTCTTTGGCTTTTTTTCTGAATTCTGGCTGGTAAAAATAATCGGGTGGTTTGGGGGATATGGTGTACCAGTCAACGCCGATCCGCCGGGAGATGGTGGCATTGGTTTCAACCTGGATTTTGAAGTCTTCTACCTTGAGACGTCGCACCAGTCCTCCGATATTCTGAAAAAGGGGTTCTCCTCCTGTGAGGCACACCCACTCGGTGGGAAAAGCGGTGTGGATCTTTTTGATTTTTTTAAGGATGGATTCAACCGACATTTCTTGCCCTGTCTGCCAGGCATACTTTGTGTCGCAGAAAGCGCATTTCAGGTTGCATCCGGATAAGCGGATGAACAGAGTGGGTTCACCCAGTCGGAAACCTTCCCCTTGGATCGAGGGGAAGATTTCATTGATCTTCAGAGTAGGTGGCCGATGCATCCTCGGATTCCCAAACCGTGACGGATTTGACCGGATATTCTTTTTTCAATTCCTGAAAAAATTGGCGGGAGAGATTTTCTGCCGAGGGATTGAAATCATACACATCGTTGAGAAGAACGTGGTCAGGAAGAATCTTCGCAAGTTTCTGTTTGATGTCTGTAAAGTCGATCCCGATGCCTGTGCTATCCAAATCCCTCACTTGAATCTGGACCTCCACATGAAAGGTGTGGCCGTGCATATGTTCGCACTTACCTTTGTATTCTTTCAAGTAATGCGCTGCCTGGAATTTATCCCGGACTTTCAGTATCCAACTCATAATTTTCCTTCCTTTTCCAACCTTGCAATGAGGGGATCTTTCATCCCGGTCTCCTCCCATGCTTTCTGACGGAGCAGACAAGAGGAACACTGCAGACATGGAATTTCTGAACCTCTGTAGCAAGAAACGGAATAAGAATAATCAGCTCCGAGAGCAAGGCCTTGCTTGATGATGGCCGATTTCTTCATATTCAGGAATGGAACGAGGATGCCGATCTTTTTCCCTCCCAAGGCTGCCTCCGTGCCTGAGTTTATGGCCTTTTCCATTGTTTTCACAAACGTCTCTCGAGTGTCTGGGTAGTTGGGGGAGTCGATCACGTTAAATCCGCAAACTATCCCAGTGATATCCCTTGTCTCGGCCCAGGCTGCAGCCAAGGCCAAAAAAATGCCGTTCCGGAAAGGGACATAAGTCGTCGGAAGCCCCGCTTGGATCTGCGAGACATTTTCCAGTTGAGGGATGGAAACGGAAGAATCAGTCAGGGAAGATCCCCCGATTTGTTCAAGGTCCACGTTGAGAATTTTGTGGGGAATTTCGAGCATGTCCGCTATTCTTTGCGCAGCCCCGATTTCCACTCTGTGTTTTTGTCCGTAATCGAAAGTTAGAGCTGTGGTCTGTTTATCACGATCAAGAGACCAAAACAAGGCTGTTGTCGAATCGATTCCGCCAGAGAAAAGGACGATATTTTTTTCCATTTCGGTGGGTCCCAAGGTGATGATAAAAGAAGGGGCTTTTTTTTGCAAGGCGCTTTACTTGTTTTTGGTTTCATGACATACTATGGAACTAAAATTTAGCCCAATATTCTCGTAAACAAATGGAAGTCGGATGGATAACGAAAGACAAGAAGAAAGGGAGCCTGCTTCCCTCAAAAAAGCATATGAGCTTTTTTCCCTTTTGAAGAAAAAACAGAATATCACGGTGCGGGATGATCAGTATGATTTTTCCACTCTTCTTGATGCAGTCCGTCAATTCCAAGACAGGCGATACCGCTTTCGCGTGGTCGACACAGGTCGGTTTGATCCGTTTGAGTTGGAATGGATAACCAGTTTTGGCGCTGATCTGTACACTTCTGACGAAACACGTACCTATGTTCATGATCTGGAGCTCATCAGTGCGGCGTCAAAGAAAGGGAATGCTTTTGTGTCCTATTTGATCAACGGGAAATGGGACGTAGGAGGAGAAGAGGATCCAACCTTCTCCGATTTAATGAACGTGGGAAGATGCGGGGCCTACCTGCATTTAACCAACAGACAACAACCGCGGGATATCCTGCAGGTTGTTCGGTTGGCCTACAATTGTACGCATAGTGGAAGCTGGCTGGTCTACTACCATCATGGCCCTCTGGAAAAATCGCTTTTGGAATTGGGAAGCAACGGTGCTTGGATACATATGACCGACCAGAGTCTTGAGGGAGAGGAAAGTCAGGCTATGATCAGGGATATCGTCCTTTCCACGCGATCTGCTGGCAGCAATGTGGTTCTGCATTGGGATAACGGAAACAACTTTTCTTTGTTGGATGATATTGTCAAAGCGGGTGCGGTGGTTCTGTTCAAATCCCCCCTGTTTGATTACAAGTCCCCGTTGAAAGTTTTGGAGAAGGGGATAAGAAGGAAAAGACTGGATTTTAGGGCGTACTATCTCTATCCCTCAGTCCTGCCCTAGGATAAAGAGAGGTTTTGGCAATGGATAAGAAAATCCCCGATAATGAGGCCTATGGCGCCCTTCAGAAAATAAAGCAGGCCGAGGAAAAGGCTCGGGAGATCATCCAGGAAGCGCAGGAAAAGACGGCCACCCAAATTGTCCAGGATGCTTATGAAGAAGCTGAGAAGATCAGAGCGCAATTTCTAGCAGAGGCCAAAGAAAAGGCTGGTAAAAAGAAAGAGGAAATCATCGATAGAGCAAAAAGAGAAAGGAACAGGATCGAAAAGGAATCCGACATGGAAATATCCGATCTCCGTCAGAAAACCAGCTCCCGGATGTCTGATGCTGTGGAAAAAATAAGGAAAAAAGTGGAAGAATCTTTAAAAAAGGGGGCCTTCTAGTCCATGTCCATTGCCGATGTCCAAAAAGTTCACATTGTTGCCCACTCAGGTTTGAAAAAAACCTTCCTCAACTCCCTTCAGGAAGAGGGGCTCTTGCAGATAGAGAAGGCTGATTTCGAAACCCTGGGACTGAGTACCCCGTTCACAGAAGTCACAACTGTTGAACACCAGCTTCACCGGTTGTCGCATGCCCTGGATTATCTCTCCCAATGGGAAGAAAAGGGATTGACCGAAAAACTTTTTGCGCAAAAACCTCAAATTTCCAGCCAGGAAAGGAAAGAGATCCTCCGCCAGGATTTTGTTCCGCTATTGGACCAGGTTGAGAATCTCGAAAAGGAAAAAAATGATATCGATTCCCATATCCGGTTTTTGGAAAAAGAAGAAGAATTTTTGCGATCTCTTCAAAGCCTTGAATTACCCGTCAAATCGGTGGCTGATACGGATACCACCGAAATGGTTTTGGGCGTCATGCCCCTGGCATCATTCAAAGAATTATCGACAGAAACGGGAGATGAAGCGTTTTGGAGTCATATCATTTCCCAGGGAAAAAGGAATGTTCATCTTCTATTGGTTTATTTGAAAAGTCAAAAAGAACATTACCAGCAGATCCTGAAGGATAAGAATTTCAATCCTCTGTACTTCACCGATACCATGCTGGAGAAGGCTGGTGACCAGGGAGATGTCACGGATGTCATCCAGTCGCTATCAGAGGAAAAAGCCCTCAACGAGAATAAACTGGCGTTGCTGGAAAACAATGGGAAAGAGCTGGTCTCCTCTCGAGAACAGCTGATGAGGATCCACGATGTTTTGCTCAACGAGCGAGAAAAACGGCTTTCTTCCCGAAATCTCGGAGAAACCACCAGGGCCATTTTTCTGGAAGGCTGGATAAAAACCGTGGATATTTCCAGACTTGAGGCCAAGCTTATGCCTTTTTCTGAACTCGTCCAATGTTACTTTCGTCCTCCTCTCCCTGAGGAAGATCCCCCGATCATCTTGGAGAATCCCAGGATTGGAAAACCCTTTGAAATCATAACGAAACTCTACGGCCTTCCCCAACGCGGCACTCTGGATCCCACGCTTTATCTGGCCCCCTTTTTCTTTCTGTTTGTGGGATTGACCGTGAGTGAAGCCGGGTACGGACTTTTGGTAGCACTGTTGAGCTTCCTGTATTTGAAATTTGCCAAGCCTCGGGGTGGATTGCGTCAGTTTTTGACCCTCATGGCCATATTGGGCGTAGCCACTGTCATTCTTGGGACATTGGTCGGAGGATGGTTCGGGTTCCCGATTCGGAAGCTGATGATTTTGGACCCACTGAAGGATCCGGTTTCCTTTCTTATCCTGTCCCTTGCCTTGGGATTTATTCAAGTTTGGTTTGGGACATTTTTAAACATGCTTTCAGGAATCAAGAAAAAAGACTATCTTCAGGCCTTCTTCGTCCAGGGAGGTTGGTTGATTCTTCTCCCTTCTCTGGTGTTGTACGCGTTAGCCAAACAATCCGTGTGGGGGATCCTCGCACTCGCTGGGGCCGCAGGGATTGTGTTTTTTGCCGCTCCCAGTCGAAATCCGCTCGCCCGTTTTTTTGGCGGGCTTTACAAGCTTTATGATATCTCGCGGTATTTGGCAGATATCCTGTCATACTCTCGGCTTCTTGCACTGGGATTGGCCACCAGTGTTATTGCCATGGTGGTGAATACCCTCTGTCAGACAGCTCTGGGTATCCCCTGGGTTGGCTGGCTTTTTGCTGCGCTCATTTTTGTGGGAGGGCAT
>DAOVBT010000076.1 GCA_030670375.1 Candidatus Aminicenantota bacterium
CCAAATCCTATCTTGGACACATTTCAGAGAAGCCTGGACAGGCAGAAAACGTCTTAGTCAAAGTTATCGGAACCGCTCAGGATGGAGGCATTCCCCATATCGGATGTTTTTGTTCAAACTGCCAACGTGCCTGGAAAAAACCTCAACTCTCCCGTTTCATCTCTTCCCTTGCGGTGTTCGACCTCACCGAAAACAAAACCATTCTTGTCGATGCCACTCCTGATATACGTGCACAAACCATGATGATTCGAGAGCGCATGAAACCTAAAAGGACAACAAATAGATATTGGCCTGATGGGATTCTTTTGACTCATGCGCATATCGGTCACTACACAGGATTGATGTTTTATGGGTATGAAGCCCTAGCGACGGATAGACTTCCCGTTTATTGTTCCAAACGGATGAATGATTTCCTAACCCAAAACGGTCCCTGGAGTCAACTTGTGGACCAAAAGAACATCCTGGCTAAAACAATCAGTCCGGGACAGAGATTCTCGGTCACATCCCAAATTTCCATCCTGGCCCTTCAAGTTCCCCATCGAGACGAATACAGCGATACTCTTGGGTTCCAAATCAAAGGTCCGAAAAGATCACTCCTTTACATACCCGATATTAGCAACTGGAAGATTTGGGATCGCTCGGTCGTCGAAGAGGTTCAAAAGGTCGACATTGCTTTGCTCGATGGAACGTTTTTTTCTCCAGAGGAATTGCCTTCCCGCAATCTGTCCTCCATAGGGCATCCGTTTATCTTAGATTCCATGAAAATCTTATCGGATATTGCACAGAGTGGAAAAACCCAGATCTTTTTCACACACCTGAACCATTCCAATCTAGCCCTCGATCCCGACGGTGACTCTAGAAAAATCATCAAAAAGAACACGTTTTTTTTGGCAGAAGACGGGATGGAATTCCCTTTATGAAGAGGAATCCGATAAGGATGGCAAATGTTTTTTCAGCCGGGTTAGGGGAATCGCGCCCTCCCGGACCAAGCGAGGCTCTTTCCCGGATAAATCCACAACCGTTGATGGCAAAAGGCCTTTGGTCTCTCCTCCATCCACGAAAAGATCGACTGCCCCTTCGAATAATTCCCTCGCTTTTTCAGGATCGGAGATTGGCGTTTCTCCTGAGATATTGGCACTCGTGGCCGTAATCGGAAAACAGGCCTGGCGCACCAAAGTTCTCACCCATTGGTGTTCGGTCAAGCGCACTCCGATAGTCCTGTTTTGTCCGAGCAGTTCATCCGGAACTGCGGGAGAAGCCTTGAAAATAATGGTTAAAGGTCCCGGCCAGAATTCTGAAATCAGCTGTTGAAATGACAAAGGATCTCCGGAAATGATCTGGCGAAGCATCGCAAAGTCAGAAATCACGACAGAGAGAGGTTTCAGGAGCTTCCGTTTTTTCAAACGATACACTTTTTTAATGGCCTCCGCAGAAAACCCATTTGCACCCAGTCCGTAGAATGTCTCTGTGGGATAGACGATGACACCATCTCTCCGCAAAACCCCAGCAATCTCCTCGATCTTGTCAATGGCGATGATATCAGGAGAGATTTTGATAACTCTTGTTTTCATGTCGTGTGCTGATTCTATATTAAAAAACCTAGCAAGGACTTGTAAAGTACTTGACTCCTTGGGAATTCTATTCTATAAACAAGAATTAATGATATTAAGTGGACAATTGACCTTTTTTAGAAACACTAAGACCATAGATTTCCTCTGAAACAGGATAGGCAATTATTGGCATAAATTTTGCATATTACAAAAACTGAGGTGAGAAAAATGAAAAAAACACTGATTCTACTGACAACATTGATTCTGATGATACCGGGCTTTGTCTTTTCCGATCTCGTGACATTTAAGGTTGGTTATTTCATCCCCCGAACACAATATGAGGTCCGGGAGGATAATCTATGGTGGATCGAGTTTGATCAGATGTCTTTTTCAAAAACCAACTATCAAACGACAAACTTTGGATTCGGGTATGAATATTTCTTTTCCAAGCATCTGAGTCTTGTTTTAAACATAGAGGGTTATTCCAAGAACAAGTTGGGACAGTACATAGATTATGTGGCTATAGAAGATTTTGATGGCGTCTGGGCTTATCCGATCGAAGATTTTTATGGCGATTGGATCCCCTCCCACTCATTCAGTGTGTCGATCACTCCTTTCCAACTATCGGTAAAGATCGCACCTTTTGGTAGGCGGATGAAAGTTATCCCCTACATAGGTGGAGGTGTTGGGGTTTATCTCTGGAGTGTAAGGCTTCGTGGAGAAGTCATAGATTTCAGTGACGAGTGGTGGGATCAAGATTATGAAGTCGTTGTTTATCCTATCAAACAGTGGGATGCAAGAGAGGAAAACAAACTCAAAGTAGGCTTTCAGGGATTTGCGGGCATCATGATCCCGCTTGCAAACCGGATAAGCCTCGAAGCAGAATTCAAGTATAACTATGCCATGGCTGATTTCACTGAAGCCTTTGAAGGTTTTGAGCGGTTTGACCTCAGCGGATATCAGATTTCGATCGGTATGAACTATTGGTTTTAATAATAGTCATAAGAAACGATTTCTTCCATGCTTTTCCGTCCCCTGGGCACAGGATTTTCGTCCGGGTAGCCCAGGGGGGTTAAGGCCAAAACTCTTACTCCCTCTGGAACGTCCAATATGGATTTGACATCCTTTTCTTCAAAAGCACCTATCCAACAAGTGCCAAGCCCCTCTTCCTGGGCCTGCAGCATCAAATGCTCGACGGCGATGGCAACATCGACAGGCCACGATTTCATGTAGTTGCCCATCTGAGAATAACACCGGTCGGGAAATCCGCATGCCACAACGACAATCGGTGCTTCAGCGACAAAAATTTGTCTGACTGAGGCTTCGGCAAGACGTTGTTTCAAGGATTCATCTTGAACGAGGATAAATTTCCAAGGTTGAAGATTTTTTCCTGAAGGGGAAAACCGAGCCGCATCCAGCACACGTTGAAGAACATCATCGGGAATCGAATCAGCCTTATATCTGCGCACGCTTCGCCTCTCTTTGATGACTTTCAAGATACTCATTTTTCCTCCTGTTTATCTTGATATTTCTGAACTAACGAAAGATATTTCTGTTCTTCCTGAAGCTTATTTCTCTTCCGGAAACCCAGGATCAATATGCGGCATTTTTTCACAAGCTCGCGCCTGACCATCCATTCCTGCTCAGGGCTCAGGTCCAACTCCAAAGCCTTTTCCAAAGCGTAAACACGAAACCTATCCATCCCCCAGTACTGTCCGGAAAGCTGATCTGCATGCCCTCCCCGTTTGACGATTAAAGGCAAATCGATCAAATGGATCGGAAACTTATGCGCCAACCGGATACCCAGATCATAGTCCTCACAGGCGGGCATGCTCTCATCAAAAGAGCCGACGACCTCGAAAACTTCCCTCCTGAAGAGAGCGGATGAGAGACTCAATAGACATAGGGGCAAAACTTTTTCGAAGATCCAGCCTGAATATTTTTTGTGCCTCTTTTTTGGATTCACAAACACACCATTGCGCATCCACACTTCTTCTGTATAACAGACCTTGGTCTTCGGGTATGCCTCCATGAAACTCATCTGGGCTCTCATCTTATTGGCCATCCACAGATCATCAGAATCTAAAAACGCGACAAAATTTCCGGACGAGAGACAGAGCCCTTGATTTCTGGCCGCGCTGACTCCCTGATGCTGCTGAAAGTGATATTCCACTTTCCCGCCAAAGGATCGGACGACGTCTTTTGTCTCATCTGTCGAGCCGTCATCGATCACAAAAAATTCAAAACAAGGATCATTCGGACAATTTTGAAAATAATCCTGATCGAGTACGGATTGGATGACTTCCGATAAAAAGGAAGCTCGGTTATAGGTCGGAATGATAATACTGATCATTGACTGAGGCATTTTTTACAAACAATCCAGGGAAATTAGGGGATTCGTGTTATTTTAAGCAATTCCTGCTTTTCGAACGGAATGGTCAACCTTCCCCAAACAGTCTGCACTTCCACGACGCCATAAAAGCGGCTCTGTGTGGAGGATTTATCGAGAACATCAAAAACTTCCTTCCCCACATCAAAAAAATTCAACAGCAATGGTAAGGAAAAAAGCTTTTCTCCCTGCTTGTCGATGTTTTTATCCCCAGCGATGGTGCCCTTTTTTATTTCATAACCTGCCAAGGTCAAGGTGTAACTTATCCGGTCCACCATCAGTTCGAATCTGTTTTTATTCTGAAACTTCACCTCGAATTCTATATCCGCGCCTCCAATGGTAAGGGTATTCACCCGAAGCCGGACAAGCTGGAGCTCTGGCTTCCAAAATATTGGAAAATCTCCTGTAAAAGCCAGAGCAAGCTTTCCTCTTTCTCTCCGTCCATCCGAAAACCTCGCCCAGCCAACGAGATTACATATGGCATGAAGTTCATTTTCCATCGCTGGAATAGTCCGAAAAAGATTCTCATATGTAATCTTGATGGGAAACGCCACAAGGGTTTCGCCTCGCGCTTCAATCCTGATGCCTTCTTCCAATCCTGTCTGAAGCTGAAGATAATCCGCCTGATTGACGATAAAACGATATTCATAACCTGAAAGAAAATAGGCCTTGGAAGATGAATTTGCAATGTTCACATAAAAGACGAGCGTGAGGCCATCCAGGCTGAAGTCCCGAATTCTTTTTTCCTTGACTGTGATTTTCAGGTCTTTTGTTAAAGAAGCGGACAAGGAAAAATGAGAAGAAGCTATGAGAAGGACAACCAGAAATATCGCTTTCTTTCTCATTCTTTGACTCCACAAGGCCACGATGCCCTAGCATACAACATTGCGGCTAAGAGCTCAAGAGGGATCAGGCTTTCATAAGTTTCATAATTCTTGTAAAATGAATAAAACATTGAAAAAAGAAGACACTGAAATTATGAAACTTATGAAAACCTAACCCCATGAAAAAACTCCAATTGGACTTTCCTCACAAAAAATTATTCATCGACCTTTTCGGCCGGGATGTCTATGCTGTGGGCGGTTATGTGCGGGATCAGATACGGAGAGATCCATCGGAAGATGTGGACATTCTGATCACACATCACACGGTTGACGAGATCATCGAAAAGTTGGGATCCCATGGCAAAGTTGACATTGTCGGGAAAAGCTTCGGGGTTATCAAATTCACTGTCGAAGGGAAGACTTACGACATTGCCCTGCCAAGAAAAGACAGACCTAAACGGGCAAAAATTCGCAAACATAAGGATTTCATCATCTCTGCCGACCCGAATATGCCTCTCGAAAAGGACCTGGAGCGAAGGGATTTTCGGTGCAACAGCATTGCTGTCCGGCTTGTTGATGGAAAAATCTTCGATCCCTTCAAAGGGCAAAATGACATCGCGGAAAAGGTCATAAAGCTGACAAATCCTCAGGCGTTTCCTGATGATCCTCTCCGTGTTCTTCGAGCTGCCCGTTTCGCATCGGTCCTCGATTTTTCTGTGGATCCCAAGATCTATGAGATCGCAAAGGATATCGATCTCAGTGGAATAAGCGAGGAGAGGATTAGGGAAGAGCTGTTTAAAATAATGCTGCTTTCCCCTCAACCTTCGTCGGGTTTTGACGAATTATTTAAGCTAGGTGCCCTGCGCCAGCTTCTTCCTGAATTATACAGGCTCACGCTCTGTATCCAGGATTCTGTTTTCCATCCTGAAAAAGATATCTTCGGCCACAACACTGTCTGGGCCCACACTTTGATCACGGTTGACCAGGCAAAAAGATTGGCGGAACAATTTCGTCTGGACGAACAAAAATCTCTCACCCTGCTCCTGGCCGCACTTTTTCATGATGTGGGTAAGCCCGATACAACTCAGTGGGAATTTAAGCGGGGAAGAATGGCGATCACCAGCAACGGTCATGACATTGCCAGTGCAAAGATTGTCAAAAGAATTCTCGGCAGGTTGAAAATTTTCTCTTTGAACAATTGCAACCTGAGAAGGATGGTCCCTTCTTTGATCAAATGTCACCATCGAACATCAGAGCTGTGGCAGAATCGCAACGTTGTCACCAAGAAAGCTTTTAATCGTCTGGCTGCCGATGTGGACGGAGAGATCGAACTCCTTGTCTATCTGGATGCAGCTGATCGAGCAGGGAGAAAAAAGAAACCCGTTCAGAGCCTGGACCGCGAAGGCCGATGGCTGCTCAATAAATTTGAAGAACTGAATGTTTCCAAAGAAACCATTCAACCCCTAATCATGGGGAGAGACTTAATCAAGATGGGTGTTTCCCCTGGACCGCTAATGGGAAAGTATCTTAAGAAGTTGTATCATATGCAACTGGATAATGAATTCGACACCAAAGAAAAAGGACTAATCTTAGCTAAAAAACTGGTAAAGAAAGGAAATCCATGAAAATACTCGTCGCCGGAGGAGCGGGATACATCGGTTCCCACACAGTCCAGGAACTGCTCCAACAGGGATTTGAAGTTGTCATCCTCGACAATTTTTCCACAGGAAAGAGAGAACTGGTCCCTGGCGGAAAAGTGATCGAAGGAGACCTGCGGGATGTATCAGATCTTGAAAGGATTTTTCGTCTGCACGATTTTCATGGAGTGCTCCATTTTGCTTCCCTTATTCAAGTCGGTGAATCCTACATCGATCCTCAGAAATATTACAGGCACAACCTGATCACCAGTTTGAATCTTCTCCACGTTATGCTCCAGGCGAACATAAAGCTTTTCATATTTTCCTCGAGTGCGGCGGTATACGGAAGCCCAGAACAGATCCCGATCCCTGAATCCCATCCGTTGAATCCCTTAAATCCTTATGGGCTGACCAAGTTTTTCGTCGAAAAAATCCTGTTGGATTACGAGCGGGCGTACGGATTGAAGTTTATATCGCTGCGGTATTTTAACGCGGCAGGAGCAGATCCTGAAGGCCGAATGGGAGAGATGCATGAACCGGAAACACATCTGATCCCCAATATCCTGTTGTTTCTCCTGGGAAAAAAGAAGGATTTCAGCCTGTATGGAAAAGACTATTCCTCACCAGATGGAACGGCCATCCGCGACTACATTCATGTTACGGACTTGGCAAAAGCCCATGTGCTGGCTCTCAAAAAACTCCCTGCGCTTAAAAACAGTGAGTTTATCAACCTGGGAACCAATAAGGGATATTCCGTCATGGAAGTGATCAAAAAAGTGGAAACTGTAACCGGTCAAAAGGTGTCCTATTCCGTTAAACCCAAAAGAAAAGGGGATGTGGATGTGCTTTTGGCTTCGAGGGAAAAGGCAAAACAACTGCTTCAGTGGGATCTAAAATATTCAGACCTGGATACGATCATCGAAACAGCCTGGAACTGGCATCAAAAAATATCCGAACATGAATAACCTCCTTCACGAGAAAAATCCCGCACAATTTCTGTGGAAATTCTCCGACTAAATTATATTTCCTGGTTTTTCTCGCACAAAGTGGCTAGCTTGGGTTGCCTGAAAGGTAATAATTCAGAGGAAGTGAGTTGACTCGATGTGTATATAAATGATATAAATTAAACCTTTTAGGAACAAAAAAGTGAAAAAAAAGAAAAATGATCTCGGTGTAGCGATCGCGATTTTTCTGATGATCTTGTTGTGGAGTTGTTCCAGCCATCGCAAACCCCCGGTAGAAACTCCGAATATACCCGTGCAAAAACCTGCGGCAGAACAGACAACACAGGAGATAAAACCTCCCGAAGAAGTCCCAGTTGTCGAGGAAGAAATAGAGGCAGAACCCCTGGAGGAACAGGATGCGGAAGAGCTCCGTTTAGAGGAAGAATCCTATCCCGAAGAACGGGCTGAACCTTCACGACTTCTCGAAGAAGCCTTTGATGCCTACCAAGATGCCCGGCTGGCTTGGGATCGAGGGGATCTG
>DAOVBT010000243.1 GCA_030670375.1 Candidatus Aminicenantota bacterium
CAAAAAATACAATAGAAACGTGACTATGACACCGATAAATCCAAATTCCTCTCCGATCACAGAAAAGATGAAGTCCGTATGCCTGGCGGGGAGAAATCTAAGCTGGCTCTGCGTTCCCTTTTTATATCCCTTCCCCAGAAAACCTCCCGAACCGATGGCTATCTTTGATTGGATTGTGTGGTATCCCGTCCCCAACGGATCTTTTTCTGGAGAAAGAAGCGTCGTTATCCTATCCTTTTGGTATTCTTTAAGAATTACGCCCCAACCTACAATTCCCAACAAAAGGGCTAAAACAACCAAAATTATCACGCTTCTTTTTTTCAAGCCCACCATAACAAAAACCGCCAATAAAATCGGAATATAGGTAAGAGCTGTGCCCAAGTCTGGTTGCAGACCTACCAATAACACGGGAGCGCCAACGATCAGAATACACAGGATGCCATGGCCAAACGAGAGAGAGTCTCTCCTGTATGTAGAAAACATATGAGCCAGAACCAGTATCACCGTTATTTTTGCGATCTCCGAGGGTTGAATCTGGAAAAATGGCAAAACAATCCAGCTCTTGGTACCGGCGGTCAACCGCCCGAAAAGCAATATTCCGGAGAGAATGATAATGGCGATACTATAGAAATACAGAGAATATGCAACTAAGATTCTGTAGTTCACAGATAAGAACACAAACAGGGCTATTAAAGCCACAAGGAACCAGAAAAATTGCTTGAGGGCGTGATTTCCAGGTAAATAATGCGAACTGCTATGAATAAATGCTATGCCTATGACTGAGTTGAGGATCAATAACCCGATCAAACCCCAATCGATGTTCCTGAGTTGGTTTCTATCTATCATGATTATCCCGGTACAGACGAAAAATCTCCCTCGCCAGTGGGGCTGCCGTTGCCCCTCCCATTCCGCCATATTCCAAAAGAATCGTGATCACAATCTCAGGATTATCCCTTGGGGCGAATCCTGTATACCAAGAATGGGTTTTAACGATTTTATCATCTTGGCCAAGTTTCTCTGCTGTTGCCTTGCTGACCACCTGCGTAGAACCTGTTTTTCCACAGACATCAAATCCCTGGACTTTTGCTGCCCTCCCTGTTCCTCCCTCATTAACAGATTTCCACATTCCTGTTATGACTTTATTGAAAATTGATTCTGGGATTTCTGCTCGAGCCGATTCCGTCCGATCTGATTTTTTCCTTTTAAAAAGATAAGGAGTCACTCCTTCTCCTCTGTTCGCTATACGTGCCGTAGAAGTGGCTATTTGAAGGGGCGTCACTTGAAGAGGCCCCTGCCCGATGGATACAGAGATGGTCTCCCCAGGATACCAGGGTTCATTTCTGACCCTTCTTTTCCAATCTGGATCAGGCACCAGGCCTTCTTTTTCTCCGGGTAGATCGATTCCTGTCAGAGCCCCCAAACCCAGCATCCTCGCATACCGGGCGATCTCCTCGATTCCCATCAACTTTCCGACCTGGTAAAAATAGACGTTACAGGAGTATTTGATCGCGTTGTAAAGATTCACCGAACCGTGACCCCCTTTAAACCAACAAGAAAAAGGATGCCCATAAATCCGTGTTGAGCCGGTACAATAATAGGTTTTCCATTCGTTTACCACTTGGGAATCCAGTGCGCCTAAGGCTAGTGTTAGTTTGAAAATGGAGCCAGGTGCATACAAACCCCGGATAGCCCGATTCTCAAGAGGATATTCAGGATCCCGGAGCAAATTGAGCCATTCCTCAGGGGAAAAGCGGCTTATAAATTTATTCGGGTCAAAAGTCGGAGAGCTTGCCAAGACCAAGATTTCTCCGGTCCTCGGATCCAACGCCACCACAGTTCCTTCCCTCCCTTCCAGGAGCTCTTCAGCTCTACTTTGTAGGGCAAAATCCAGAGTGAGGCCTATGTTCTGGCCAGGAACAGACTCTTCTCTGGAAATTTCGCCCCTACGTCTTCCCAAACTATCGGCAATTTCTAGAACCCGTCCTTCTTTGCCCACAAGCAGGCTCTCGTACTCCCTCTCGATCCCAGTTTTCCCCACTAGATCACCCGGACGCCTTTTTGGGATAGATTGGTTGATCTCTTTTTGGGATATCTCTTGCAAATAGCCGATGACATGAGCCGCGAAGGTTTCATAGAGATATTTTCTTTTCGGTTCAGATTGAATGATCAGTTCCGGAAATTCTGACTGTCTCGCCTTTACTCGAGAAACTTCTTCAAGCTTCAAATTATCCATTATAACGATCGGCTGAAACATCGGAAGAAATTTGTATTTTTCAATCCTTTCTCGCAAAACAGGAAGTTCCAGGCCGAGCAGGCGGGATATCTTTTGGTAGGACTGTTCGATGTCCTGACAATTTTCTCGTATTATAGAAACCTGAAAAGAAGCGATATTGGTAGCCAGGATAATGCCGTTTCTATCTTTGATTAGCCCTCTTTGCGGTGGGAGTATAATCTCACGGATGCGATTCGCTTCCGATTGTCTCCAGAATTTTTTATGATCAAGGATCTGTATTTTCCAGAAAAAAAACACCAGAAGAATGAAAACAATTCCAACAAGAATTAATGTTTTCTTAGCTTTATCCTGAATGGGAGTTAGGTCTTCATAGATTTTTTTTTCTTTTTTCATCACCCATTCTACATTTTTGAACTCTTCAGCTTACGAACAAACCGATATACCAATGATCCCAAAACAGCTGTTATCAGGGGTTGAAAAAAGATTAGGCCTCCTCCTGTATTCACTCTCTCTGAAAAAATGAAAGAATACAAAACCGACCAGATAATCAACTCCACACACAGAAGCAGAAAAACAAAAACAAAATTCCGCCTGATCGGCGTCACGTTGATCTTGCTTGAAAAATATCCGGCGGAATAGCCCACGATCGTCTTTGCAATCCCGGCTACTCCAAAGACACTCATAGAGAAGGAGTCTTGAAGAAGGCCACAGAATGCACCCAAGAAGGCCCCATAGATTTCTCCCTTTTCTAGAGCAAAATAGATCACAATCAGACTAAAAAAATTAAAAAGAAAAAGCAGGGAAACAGAAATTTTGGCGAGGAGTGAATAGAGCAGGAAAGCCACAAGAACAGAAAGGACCATCCCTATATAATCTTTCATTACCATTTTCTAACCTGAATAATTCATAAATTATCCAGGCTCTCTAAATTATTCATGTACGAGCCTAAAATCCTAAAAAAGTTCATTGACATCCACTGTGATAACAGCCAATAGATCCAGATTTTGTATCTTAAAAGCCGGTACAACCTTGATTTCTTTAAACAGGGAAGTATTCTCCACGACGGAAACAACATGGCCCACAAGAACACCCGGCATATATATTCCGTCAAACCCGGTCGTGATCAGTCTATCGCCCTCAACAATCAACGTATCTGTAGCATGTATGTATTCAAGGTTGCACTGTCCATTCCCGATTCCGTTTATGATGCCCGGGACGTTCTTTCCTTGCGGGATAACATACACACCGCTCTCGGTATCCGTAATCATCTGGATTCGAGCTTGTTTGAAGGTAACGGGATCAACAATCCGACCCACCAGATGGCCCTGTTTATCCAAAACAACCATATTTTTTTTCACACCATCCAGGGAACCTTTGTTTATTACCAGAGATTTCCAGACATTGCTGGCATCCAGCCCGATAATCCGAGCGGGTAAAACACTCCCCTCCAACTCGATCAAAAGGTCCAACATTTCCTTTTCTGATTTGGATGTTCTGAGCATACTACGGAGAAGGCTGTTCTCCTGGTTAAGCCGAAACACCTCCTTTTGCAGCCTCTGATTGTCCTTTTGCACTCTGTGTAGACCAAAATAGCCTTTCCATAAGCTGCCGATTCCTCGAAAGACCGATACGACTCCGTTGTTGATCGGGGAAAATACAGAAAAAATGACTCGTTCAAAATAGTTGGTTTCATCACCCCTCGGGACCTGTATGGATATCAGCACAAATTGGAAAAAAATCAAGGATAGAAGGATGATAAGGCTTTTTGTTTTTTTTAAAGAAAAGGGCATCGACTGAGTATTTTAAAAGAAATGGATGAAGGGAGTCAATCGTCAGAAAAATGTCTTTCAGATTAAAGATATCTTTTTTAAAAGTTCAAAATCATCCAGCATCTTGCCCGCACCCAGCACAACTGTGGCTAAAGGATCTTCGGTGATAAAAACCGGAAGCTGAGTCTCCTCCCGAATTCTCTTATCTATATTTTTAAGAAGAGCGCCTCCACCGGTGAGTACAATCCCTCTGTCAATTATATCTGCGGAAAGTTCAGGCGGAGTTTTCTCGAGAGCTATACGGACTGCATTGATGATGGCCGCCACCACGTCCTCAAGAGCCTCTCGAATCTCTTGATCATCAACTACGAGAGTTTTAGGAATCCCCTCTCTCAGATCTCTTCCCTTGATCTCAAGCGTCATAGGTTC
>DAOVBT010000346.1 GCA_030670375.1 Candidatus Aminicenantota bacterium
GATCCAATCATTCAGGTCATCGACCCGATATAAAAAGCACATTCGGACGGCCCTGGTCTGCTGCCATGCTATCCTTGCCCTCTTTTTTGGCACAGCTAGGGACAGTCAGAGAAGCAGCACCCAGCCCGATCGTCCTGATAAAATCCCGCCGATTCCAAATACTCATTTTTTCACCTGTCTTCCCCATTTCACGCATTCCCGCTTATATCATAGCGAAGGAATACGGTCAATAAGAGGGAGGGCCCGCCCCACATTTAGGTGGCGGCAAGGCAGTGGCCCATGATGCCGTCGTTGCGAGGAGTGTTACGACAAAGCAATCGCCGGAGATTGCTTCACCACGTTCGCAACGGAGGATTGGCTCGCCCGAAGGGTAAAATTCAGGCTTTGATGGGAGTGGTTTTGCTGGGACAATTATGGTAATAAATAGACTCATAAAGGAGAAAAAAATGTATAGTAAGATTTGTAGAGAACATTTAAAAAGCATCTTTCTCCCCCTTTTCGGAATTTTTCTTCTTGCGGCCACGCTGTCTGCAGATATCCGGCTTCCCGCTGTTATCGGGAGTCACATGGTAATACAGCAGGACATACCCATCAAAATATGGGGATGGGCCGAACCGGGAGAGGGAATATCTGTGATATTTTCAGACCAGAGAGCACAAGCCTCGGCTGATAGTGATGGTTTGTGGGAACTACAACTGAAAGCCATGAAAGCTGGCAAAGGGCCGTACAGGATGACCATCACGGGTACCCAGAGTCCACCAGTTCATCTGGATGACATCCTGCTGGGAGAAGTCTGGATCTGTTCGGGGCAGTCCAATATGGAATGGCAAATGTGGAAAACACACAGCCCCATCCCTGAAATCCAACGGGCCGATTTCCCGCGGATCCGCCTGTTCCATGTTCCCAGAAAAGTGTCCACATACCCTTTAGAGGACGTGGAGGCGGAATGGAAGGTCTGTGCACCTCAAACGATACGGGATTTTTCAGCAGTGGCCTATTATTTCGGGCGTGAACTCCATAAAAAACTGGACGTCCCGGTGGGCCTGATAAGCACCCGTTGGGGAGGAACCCGGATAGAGCCTTGGACCCCGATTGCCGGTTTTCAGTCTGTTCCTGAGCTCCAAGACATCCTTGAAGAGATGCAATCGGAAGACGAAGAATACCGAAACGAGATGAAAAAACACCTGCCAGAACAGAAAAATTGGTTAAAAACGGCTGAATCGGCACTTTCGGGAGGAAAAAAGATCCCTCCTCAGCCGGAGATACTGCTCCATCCACGCTATGATCCACAAGCGCCGACAGCTCTTTACAATGCCATGGTCCACCCGCTTATCGGGTTTGCTATAAAGGGAGCCATCTGGTACCAGGGAGAAGCCAACCGAAATGACGGGTTGATTTATGCCAAAAAGATGGAAGCCCTGATCAACGGATGGCGGAGTGTCTGGGAAGTGGGGGATTTTCCTTTTTATTTTGTTCAGCTAGCTCCATACAATTATGGGTATTTACTCGAGGAAGAAGCAAGCGACACGCTTGATTTCTACAGGCTTCCTCTGATCTGGGAGGCACAAAGCAATGTTTTAAAGATTCCAAACACAGGAATGGCCGTCACAACTGATATCGCCAACCTGTACGATATCCATCCGAGAAATAAAAAGGATGTGGGCCTCAGGCTGTCGCTCTGGGCATTGGCAAAAACTTATGGTAAGAAGGACCTCGTTTATTCCGGACCATTGTATAAATCCATGACTGTTGAAGGAAACAAAATCCGCATCCGGTTCCAACATGTGGGGAACGGCCTTATCTCACTGGACGACCAGCCATTGACGTGGTTCACAATCGCCAGCCGAGATAGGACCTTCTACAAAGCCCGGGTGGAAATCAGTGGTGACACGGTCTTAGTTTGGAGTGAAATAGTCTCCGAGCCTGTGGCGGTCCGGTTTGGCTGGCACCAGCTCGCCACACCTAACCTCGGCAACAAGGAAGGACTCCCAGCTTCTCCCTTCCGCACCGACCGCTGGTAAGCTTTATAAACCTTTATCCACATTAGAGACGATGGCATCCTTGTCTTTCTTCCGTCAATAACTCGGATCATTTGCCATTAGGCATGCCCAAAGCGACATTGAAGACTTAGCCTTTACGAACCGCTATTTGAGGGAACCCGACGAAGTCAGGCGACTTTGCTCACCTTGGGGATAATAGCAAAGTTTACCCAATCCACTCTTGTGATATCAATTTATTTCCTTCTTTTTTTGGCGGAAATCCATTAAACTTTGACAGAACCATGCCCAACACATTCCAGACAAAAGGATTTATCCTAACGATCCTTGCCTATGCTGTTTTTTGGGTATCCTGCGGGCCAAAAACGGATGAAGATCAAATCCGGGAACTGATGAAGGAGGCGGCCCAGCACATCGAAAAAAAGGATATCACTAGCCTTATGGGCCTTCTCTCAGATGATTATTCCGATTACCGGGAACGGGACAAAAGTCAGACGCAGGACATGGTTCAGACCTATTTTAGTGAGTTCAGAGGGATTGTCGTCCATTTGTTGAGCACGCAGATCGATGAAATCGATCTTCCCGCAGCCTCCATACAAACAGATGCGGCCCTTTCAAGCGGGGCTGCCAAAGCTCTGCGCAAATTGGTTCCGGTTTCCACCGATAACTACCGATTTGAAATCGAGCTGATCAAAAAGCAAGGCCGCTGGTGGATCCGATATGCCCAATGGAAACACATCGGAATCGAAGAATTGTTTCCCGAGTCCCTGTCCATCCTTAAAAAGCTTTTTCCAGATAAATAAGGCTTTCCAAAGTGAAGACCAGATTAATCACTTCAGATATAATATATTTTTTACTCTTCGAATAAAAAGGAAAAAACAAAATGGGAAACACAGCCACAACGGTAACAAACATAACCACAGAAATCTTGATTATCGGGAGCGGACCGGCTGGATTGACGGCCGGTCTGTATGCCGCGCGCGCGGGAAGGAAAGCCTTGATACTGGAGGGTAGAGCGGTCTCCCGTTTGTCTATCGGATACAAACTGGAAAACTATCCGGGATTTATTTCCATCGACAGCCAGGAGCTGCTTAAAAAAATGCGGGACCATGCCGAACATTTCGGAGCGCAAATCATGACCGGTGATGCCTTCAACTTCAGCCTGTCCACGGACCCAAAATACGTGACGACAAAGGAGGCCTTTATCGAGGCCAAGGCGGTCATCATCGCCACAGGTCGAGGCATATCCAAAGCCAAGATGATCCCGGGCGAGGAGAAGTTTTTGGGAATGGGCGTAAGTTACTGCGCCACTTGCGATGGCCCTTTGTTCCGAGGACAAACCATCGTGGCGTTTGGCAACTCGGACGAGGCAGCAGAAGACATCCTGGCTCTCAAAG
>DAOVBT010000306.1 GCA_030670375.1 Candidatus Aminicenantota bacterium
TATTTCCCGATACCCTTATTGTGTGCTGTGTTCTGAACAAGAGGAATGAGGCTTTTTTTGTTCCCGAAAACAGGTTCGCCGTTTTCCCGGGTAAATTCTGCCGTTTCTTCCATAAGAAGATTCTCTTCAGGAGTTCTTTGGGAGGAGGGTATTGCCTTGACGATTCCGTAAATCTCCATGAGTGCCGCCAGTGAGGAACCGAGGGATATGGTATCTAATCCAAAATGATTGCAGAGATAGCTGGCTTTGGTGATCAGCTCGAGATCGTAAATATCCAGATTGGCCCCGAGCATGGCGACGGTTTCGAATTCCGGGCCTTCTCCCGAGGCGATGGGTGTATATTTTTTTCCTAAGATTTTCGTTTGCCTCGTGCAGCCTATGGGGCAGTTGAAACAGGACCTTCGTTTCACTTTAATGGTTGGATGGGAAGCGAGGGCTTCACCAATGATTCCGGCGAGATCATCGGGATCATGCAGGTTATCCTTGAAGTTTTTGTGGATCAACTCGTCGTACTGAGCCAGCATGCCCATAAGGCCGTTCGTTCCCATGGAAGGGAGGATCCCGAATTGTTCCGGCGGCTTGGTGAGCTTCCCCAGCCTGAGTTTTGCCAGGGCTTTAAAGACAGAGCCGGAGATGTTTTTTGGTTTCAGCATTTCCGGGTAGGCGGTTTCTGCCGGGAGTGAACCGCTGACTGCCACAGCGAATAGATTTTTTGAGGCAAAGACCGCCCCTCCTCCGCCCCTCCCCAGAGATCTTCCCCGGTCATTCAAGATCGCTGAGATAGGGGATAAGTTCCTTCCCGCTGCACCGACGGTCATGATTTTCACTTTGTTCCCATAGCGTTCTTTGAGAGCATCGGTTATGGATTCTATGTTGTTTGCATCCGTACTCGGAGGTGTGTCAAAACGCACCCCTGCTTCTGTGATGAACAGAACAACCGGCCGGGAGGATCTTCCCGTGATCATAAGGGCATCATGTCCTGTGCGCTTGAGCTCGACGCCCCATTTGCCTCCGCTGCTTGTGGACCCGATGCCGCCTGTGAGGGGAGATTTGAAACTGGCATGAAATCGGGCACACGTGGGCACAGAAGTTCCGTTCAAAGGGGATGTCGTGAACAGAAGAACATTATCCGGGCAAAGGGGTTTGATCTCCCCAATCGGGTTTGTGTATTGGGTCTTTAATCTGAGCAACTTCTCTGTAAGAAGGGCCGTGCCCAGGCCACGTCCTCCAAAGAATAATCTTAGAAGATTTTTGTTGAGGGATATCTTTTGGAAGGATTCTGTGGTCAGATCCACTTCAAGTAATGCCCCCATGTAGCCTTTTGGCAGTATTTCGCTCACTGATATTTCTCTATTTTCTTTTATATTTTATTTCCAACCATCTTTTAGCTTCTATCACTGTGCACTGTGATTGTCAATTTTTTCGGGCTATCCACTCGATCTTCCATAGCCTTTGAAATATTTGATTTTAATTTTGGGTGTTGATAATATTCATACAGAAAATTTCGAGATCCCAAACATATTTAACAAGGAAAATACCCATGGCAAACACAAAAAGCATCAAAATGAACAGACCCATAAAAAGGTTGAGAGGTGCACTCCCAAAGATCGGAATCCGCCCGGTCATCGATGGGAGAAGAAAGGGTGTCCGCGAGTCTCTCGAAAATCAGACCATGCAAATGGCCAGGTCAACAGCGGAATTGATAAGCCGTAATATTCGCCACTCCAATGGTTTGCCCGTAGAATGTGTTAAACCTGACACATGTATAGGGGGAGTTGCAGAGGCTGCAGAAACGGCGGAACTGTTTGCAAGAGAACAAGTGGGTGTCTCTCTGACAGTAACTCCCTGTTGGTGTTATGGAACAGAAGTTATGGATACGGAACCTCTCCTCCCCAGGGCTGTATGGGGATTTAACGGCACGGAACGTCCAGGGGCTGTGTATCTTGCTGCGGCCCTGGCAGGATACAGCCAGAAAGGACTCCCGGCATTCAGCATTTATGGGAGAGATGTTCAGGACAGGGATGACACATCTATTCCTGAGGATGTTACAGAGAAGACCCTGCTTTTTGTAAAGTCCGGTTTGGCCCTTGCAGAGATGAGAGGGAAATCCTATCTGGCCATCGGATCAGTGTCGATGGGGATAGCAGGATCGATAGTGGACCAGGAGTTTTTTCTGGATTACCTGGGTATGCGTAACGAAACAGTTGATATGTCTGAGATCGTAAGGCGCATGGAAGAGGAGATCTATAACAAAGATGAATACAAACGCGCTCTTAAATGGGTAAAGGAAAACTGTATTGAAGGAGAAGACATCAACCCTTTTGACATTCAGGTATCCCGGGAAAGAAAAGACTGGGAGTGGGAGAGCGTTGTCAAGATGACCTTGATCGCCCGTGATCTCATGATCGGAAATCCAAGGCTGGAGGAGATCGGATACGCAGAAGAAGCTCTGGGTCATAACGCCATTGCTGCCGGATTTCAAGGACAGCGCCAGTGGACGGATCATTTCCCCAACGGAGATTTTATGGAAGCTATCCTGAATTCTTCTTTTGACTGGAATGGGATCCGGGAGGCTTTTGTCATGGCGACAGAGAATGACAGCTTGAACGGTGTTGTCATGCTTTTCGGCCATCTTTTGACGGATACGGCACAGATCTTTTCTGATGTGCGCACATACTGGAGTCCGGATGCCGTAAAAAGGGTTACGGGCAAGGAGCTTAAAGGAAGAGCGAAAGATGGCATCATTCACTTGATCAACTCCGGTTCTTCTACCCTGGATGGAACGGGGCAGCAGATGCACGCCGGAAACCCTGCGATGAAACCATTTTGGAAGATCACTCCCGAAGAAGCCGGGAAATGTTTGGATGCCACACGGTGGTGTCCTGCAGATTTGGGATATTTTCGTGGAGGAGGCTTTTCTTCTCAGTTTAATACTGTTGGAGAGATGCCAGTGACCATGTCGCGCGTTAACCTGGTGAAAGGCCTCGGCCCTGTCCTTCAGATAGCGGAAGGTTATACAGTGGGTCTGTCCGACGATGTGCACCGGATTCTGGATAAACGAACGAGTCCGACATGGCCGACGACCTGGTTCGTTCCTAATTTGACAGGAGAAGGGCCTTTTGCGGATGTCTATTCGGTCATGGGGAATTGGGGAGCCAACCACGCAGCGATCAGTTATGGGCATATCGGGGATAGACTCATCACCTTGGCCTCCATGCTGCGTATTCCTGTGAATATGCACAATGTCGCTCCCGAACGGATCTTCCGGCCAAGTTCCTGGAGTGCCTTCGGAACAAAAGATCTGGAAGGGGCGGATTACAGGGCATGTAAAAATTTCGGCCCCTTATACGGAAAAATATAGCTGGAAATGGGGACGATGCCGGCCCCACGGAGGCTACGGCTGTCGGAAATATATTGGTCCAGGCTGTTGCAGACTGTTCTCATAAACTGGCCCGTATCCGAAAATCGAATAGCAGAAATTATTCTATGACGCGACAATCGAGCATTTAGGCAGAGATAAAGAAGTATTATTAAGAATGATTAAAACAAAAATAATGATTTCAAGAAAAAATGCAATAAAAGTTTTAGGTATTGCATGTGCAGCATCTGCACTTTTGTTTTCAAATTCTTGTCTGGGTGAAATGAAAAAAGTTAAAGCTTTACCCCAAACAATAAATGTACAATTCAATAAATACAACCGAAGTGTAGATCTTGCTGCTCCAGGCTTTAAAGATC
>DAOVBT010000141.1 GCA_030670375.1 Candidatus Aminicenantota bacterium
AAGATCTGTGCCCTTGTGTTTGGCCGCTTTATCCTGCACAGCTTTTTTCACTGTTAAAAACTTGGAATTTTTGGAAAAACCGACGGCTGCCGTATTCTCGACTGTGTATTTATCACCTGTTTCCAAATTCAGGAGTTCTCCCTTTCTGGGAACAGGTTTTTTATCTTTCTGCAGTTTTTTCGCTTCTTCCTTGGATACCCCTATCAGATATGCCGCCCATCGGGAATCCTCTGAAAATTTCGCTCCCGATCCGTAGGGAATGTCGTAAATCTTATCCGATACGAGACTCTTGATGTAAAGGATCGCATCTCCACCATTGGGCCGAAAGGAATAACTGGTCCAATTGCCATCAGTACTGAAAGAAGGAGAAAGGATGTGTTTCCATTGAGGATAATCCTCCAGCGTCAACACCTTCTTTTCTCCCTGGGCCGAAAGCGATAAAGCAAAAATAAACACCAGTAACACCAGCAAAACTCTCTTCCTGATATCGTTCATGTTTGTCCTCCTTAAGAAGAAATACCTCATATCACATCTCTCCCTTTTTCACAAATTCAGTCTCTTCCATAGAGAACGACACGCTTAAAGGATAGTGATTCAAAGGAAGGAAACCTTTTTGTTTTATTTGCGTCTTAATGTATGAGTGCAATTTGCATACAAATGAAAGGATGACCGAATGATACTTTTATCCAGGGGCGAAGAAATCATTCTTTTGGCGGTCTATAAGCTCCAGGGCAATGCCTATGGCGTGACCATAAGAGAACAGGTCAACGACGATATCGGGCGGTATTGGCCGTTTGGTATTATCTATAAAACCCTGAAAAAATTAAGGGCAAAAGGATACGTGGAAAAAATTGCGAGCGATCCCCTTTCTGAACGCGGTGGCAGAACCCGGTATTATTATGAAATCATGCCTGCAGGCATTTCTGCTTTGGAAAAGATCCTCAGCGTTCATTCTGCGATTTGGCGGGGAATCCAAGACCTCAATTTCGAGAAAAAAGCAAAATAGATGGCTAATCCCAAAATTAAATCCCCTTTTATCCCAAACCTTATTCTCAAACTGCTTTTCCGAGGGGAAGACTTCTATGAGTTTTCTGGTGACATCGATGAAATCTACCTATACATGATCGAATGCAAGTCAAAATGGCGAGCAAAAACCTGGTACTGGCTCCGGGTGTTCGAGTCAATCCCAGGGATTATTGCAGACAAACTATACTGGAGGACCGTTATGTTTAAAAATTATCTAAAAATCGCCCTGAGAAATTTCCAGCGTCATAAAGGATATTCCTTTATCAATATCGCCGGATTTGCCATCGGTATGGCTGTCTGTCTGTTGATTCTCATCTATGTCCGTCATGAATTGAGTTATGACAATTATCATAAGGATGGAGAGAGAGTTTACCGGATCGCTCAGGACATCCGCACCCCAACCTCTAACCGGGTCTTTGCCCCGATATCACCGATGGTGGCCCTAACACTAAAAGCCGACTATCCCCAAGTCGAGCAGGCCGGCCGTGCCTTAGTAACATCCCTAAGCCGATTGGTGCGACGGGGGGACACATTTTTTTATGAAGACCGATTCATGTATGCAGAACCAGAATTGTTTGAAGTCTTAACCATCCCGTTTATTCAGGGAAATCCCCAGGAAGCTTTAACTAGACCAAATACCTTGATCATTTCCGAAAGGATCGCCCAAAAGTATTTCGGACACGATAATCCCATCGGCAAAATCCTCGAGATCAATAACGACACATTCGAAATAACAGGAGTATTGGCGGATCCTCCTGAAAACACGCATTTTAAATACGATTTGATTGCCTCCATGGAAACACTTTCAGGCTGGAGTGAGATGAACAACTGGTATTCCACCATGTTTTACACTTATCTGAAACTTAAGCCTAATGTGAATGTGGAGGAGTTTTCCCAGCAAGCCAGCCGCCTCGCGGATAAGTATGTGGGAGAGCGCTTAAAAGAACGGGGGAATACGTACCATTACTTCTTGCAATCCATATCCAGCATACATCTCCACTCTCACATTCGTTACGAAACCGAACCTTCCGGGAATCCCCTGTATGTCACCATCTTTTCCTTTGTCGGCCTGTTTATCCTTCTCATCGCTTGTTTAAACTTCATGAATCTTTCCACGGCGCGTTCGACCAACAGGGCCAAAGAAGTGGGCATGCGCAAGGTTGTGGGAGCCAAAAGATTTCAGCTCATCGGTCAGTTTTTGGGAGAATCTCTGTTTGTTTCGCTTATATCGCTTGGTTTTGCGATGGTTTTAGTCAAATTCGCCATACCTTTCATAAACAATGTGACCGGAATCGCCTTGAATTTCAACCAACTGTTGAATCCTGTGGTTTTGATCTCTCTGATCGTGGGGTCGATACTGGTGGGGTTGGCTGCAGGAGCCTATCCTGCGCTTGTGCTTTCTGCCTTCCGGCCGATCGCCACTCTTAAAGGAATTCTTGTACGTGGATCTCGCGGCTTTACCATGAGGAATGTGCTTGTGGTCATTCAGTTTGCCATATCAGTCGTGCTTATTGTCGGCACACTGATCATGGCCCGGCAATTCAATTTCATGAAAAACCAGCACTTGGGTTTTGAAAAGGAACAGAAGCTCATTCTCCCGTTGAGGGGCGGAATCTCCATCCAGGAAAATTATGAAACAGTAAAAGACCTTTTTTCCAAGCATCCCTCCATATCCGATGCAACTGTGTCCTCAACAGTCCCGGGGAGAGGTGTTTCCAATTTTGGCGTCTCGTTGGTCGGAGAGGAGGAACCGAAAAACCAGTCTATGTTTCATATGTATTTTGATTACGATTTCATTCCCGATTATGAGATTGAAATGGTAGCCGGGAGAGCCTTCCAAAAGGACATGAGCACAGATATTACAGGAGCTTTTTTGATCAATGAAGCGGCGGTCACAGCCTTTGGTTGGAGCAATCTTGAGGAGGCACTCGGGAAGCGCATTCAGACAGGATACGGAGGGAGGGTGAATCCGATCATAGGCGTGACCAAAAATTTCCACTACCGCGGGCTGCAATCCAATGTTGAACCCCTTGTGATGGAGTTCCTGCCAGAGATGTTCAGATATGTCACCCTGTCCATTGATATATCCAATCTGAAGGAAACTTTGGCCTATGTCGATTCCCAGTGGAAAACCATGTATCCAGGAAATCCGTTTGAAAATTTCTTCCTGGATGCAGATTTTGACCAACAGTACCGCTCGGACGAGCAGGTCGGAAGGATATTCGGTATCTTTACAGTTCTAGGGCTGTTCATTGCATGTCTTGGGCTGTTAGGATTAGCATCATTCACAGCGGAAACCCGAACCAAGGAAATTGGTATCCGGAAAGTCCTCGGTGCTTCAATCACAGGAATTGTGATTATGCTTTCCAAGCAGTTCACCAAATGGGTATTGCTGGCGAATGTTATCGCTTGGCCTGTGGCTTATTACATCATGAGCCGGTGGCTGAAAAACTTTGCTTACCGCGCCGATATCAATATCCTGATATTCATTATATCCGGCCTTCTCGTTTTGGCAATCGCTTTACTCACAGTAAGCTTCCAGTCCATCCGAGCAGCCGCCTCCAACCCAACCGACTCTCTTCGTTACGAGTGACAATAATTGACATTCTTTTAAAATCACGGTTTCAGGATCACTTTGGAAGACGATGTTCCCAAAGGGGGGCCACATTTCTGGACAATGAAAAGAGAGCCTCAATAGTAAAGGGGATGTTATTCATAGCGGAGGGAATCGACAGGATTGGCCAGAGCAGCTTTGAGGGAGTGATAGCTCACCGTCAGCACCGCTACAATGAGGGTTAGACCAGCTGACAATAAGAAAACCAACGGTCCTATGCTCACCCTATAAGCAAAATCCTGCAGCCATTTGGACATCACAAAGTAGGCAATCGGCCAGGCAAGCAGGTTGGCTATAAGAATCCATTTGAGAAACTCCCGGGCTGTCATCGCCACTATCCCTGGAATCGAGGCTCCCAAAACCTTGCGGATCCCGATCTCCTTTGTCTTCTGCTCGGTCGTGTACGAGGCCAGCCCGAAGAGACCCAAGCATGCAATAACAACGGAGAGCAGACTGAATCCATTGAACAGCTCTCCCAGTTGTCTCTCGGACGTATATTGCTGGTTAAACACCTCATCCAGGAAAAGGTAATCGAACGGTATGCCCGGTGAGTAGGTTTTGTACGCTTCCTCGATACTGGCAAGTACCTCCTGTATCTGTGATCCATCGATCTTGATGAACGCATACTGGTGCCAGGGCTTGTACATCCTGAAGACAAAAGGCCGGATGGCCGTGTGCAAAGAACGAGAATGGAAATCTCTGACTACTCCGATGACGCGGGCAGGTCGAAAAGATTCCGGCCAAGCGGGGTGATTCATAATAATATTTGTCCCGATCGGATTGTCCAGCCCCATACGTTGAGCTGCAGCCTCATTGATGATGCAGGCGGTCTCCTCGTCAGTTGCAAATTCCTTGGAAAACGTGCGCCCCTGGAGGAATTGCATATTGAAGGTGCGAAAAAAATCGTAATCGACACATGTATAATCCGCAGATATCGTCTCATCGGTTGGATTCCCTTCCCAATCGATCTGGATATTCTCCCCAACACGGAAGGGAGGCTGGGCGGCTGAAGTGACATCTTTTATTCCTGGTTGACTGAGGAGGACATTTTTGAATGCCTCAAACCTTGGTATGAATGCCGGGTAAACATAGGCAGCTAGGATATGATCCCGGTCAAGTCCCAGGTCACGCTTTTGAATATAGCGCAACTGGTTGGAGACCAACATGGTGCAAACAATCAATCCTACCGAAATGGCAAACTGGACCACAATCAGGGCTTTGCGGATCCCTGCTCCTTTATTCCTGAAAGAATATTGGCTTTTGATTGTTTGGACAGGTTGGAATGCAGAGAGAAAAAGAGAAGGATAGCTCCCAGCCAGAATTCCCGTCCCCAAGGTTACGAGTAAAAGTGTGAGGACAAGAGGAAAGCTAGCTCCAGATAACAGCACCAAGGACTTCCCGGTGAATTGATTAAAATGCGGCAGTACCGCTTCAACCACGATTAAAGCCAAAAAGAGCGCGAAAAAGGCGATCAAGACGGCTTCTCCCAAAAACTGGCGGATAATTTGCCGCCGTAAAGCTCCAATCACCTTCCGCATGCCCACTTCCAAGGCGCGCTTAGAGGATTGGGCAGTTGCCAAATTCATGAAATTTATGCAAGCCATAAGCAGAATAAACACAGCGATGACAGAGAACATGACGACCTTTTTAACTTGACCTGGACGTCCCGGTTCATAAAGATGAACCCGGGCAAGTGGCTGGAGTTCCGGTACATAAGTCGTGTCCGGACCGACATTTTTTTTATATATACCTGCAATCTTTGCTTCAAAATCAGCGGGAGATACTCCTGGCCGTAAAAGTACATAGTTGGGTCCTGACCATTCCTCCCAGCGGGCCAGTCGGTCTTCTCCAAGAAACTCGATTCTACCGATGAAGTCGAAACGAAGATGGGAATTCATCGGGATGTTTTCGATGACCCCTGTGACCGAAAAATCGCCTTCCAACAGAGCCAGGTGAAGAATCTTTCCGATGGGGGGGTCATCCCCGAAATATTTTTGGGCCATCTTTTCGGTGAGAACTATGGAATATTTGTCAGCAAGGGCCGTTTCAGGATTCCCATGGATAAACGGGAAAGAAAAGATCTTGAAAAAACTGGGATCGGAAAGGTAAATATTGCGTTCCGCATAGATTTTATCTTGGTATTTCACATGCGACCCGAACCAAGTGCATACGCGGGAAGCCTCTTCCACTTCCGGGTACTCGGCTTTAAGCGCTGGTCCCAGAGCATAGGTGATACTGAAACCTGCATTTCCGTCCTGCATCCTGTTGAGGACGCGAAAAATCCGGTCTTTTTTCTGATGAAAACGGTCAAAACTCAATTCGTCCTTCACCCACAGGCTGATCAGGATGAAGCAGGCCATCCCGATCGTTAGCCCCAGGATGTTGATGAAAGAAAATAC
>DAOVBT010000339.1 GCA_030670375.1 Candidatus Aminicenantota bacterium
GGCCGCAAAAATCGAGAACGAAGAATTCATCGACGAGAGAAGTTTCAAAATCAACGGGTTGGCCTCCTATCACCAAGTCTATGATATTTCCCAGCAACAGGGAGGGGATATAAGAACCCGCTTATCCTATGTTAGAAAAAAAGGTTTTATCTACACTTTTCTCGCCCTTAGCGCGCAAAACGAATTCAGCAAATATGACAGACAGTTCCAATCCGTTGTCGGCTCGTTTCAGAAACTCAGAGATGCAAGATATATCAACCGAAAACCTCACCGGATCCGGTGGTCAAAGCTAACGGGAGGGAAAGCCTTGAGGTAATTTTCCAGAAAGCCGGGATGGCAAAAGACCTCTGGCCCAAATTTGCCATCATGAACCAGATGGAGCTGGGTTCAACTCCTAAGAGCGGGCAGACGATCAAGATCGCACGATAAGCTGTTGTGTTTACGCCTCAGCTTCGCTCAGGACACTGTAGGCAAGCTTGAGAGCTCGGAGCCCCTCTTCCCCGGTGACCTTCCTCTTCTTCCCGTCAATAATGCAACGAAAGAAATTCTGCAGCTCTTTCTTGAGTGGCTCTTCTTTTTTTATCTTCAATGTCTTGATGTCTGTTTGACGGCCGTTGAGCGGGAAAACTTTCACTTCTTGATCGATGTAATCGATGGAATAATAGGACGTGGGCTCAAAGATGCGCAGTTTTCTCACCTTTCCCTGGTGGACACGGCTGGCTGTCAGAGTGGCAATACAACCAGAGGCAAACTCAAGCCGGGCATTGGCGATATCGATCTTGTCGGAAAGAACATGAATACCTGAGGAACGGATGACTTTCACTTCGTCTTTGATCAGGGCCATGATGATGTCCAAATCGTGGATCATCAGGTCGAGCACAACATCGATGTCGAGGGATCTTGCAGAAAAAGATCCCAGTCGCTGCACTTCGATGAACTTGGGTTCTGAGATCAGATCTTCCAAGGCTTCCACAGCAGGATTAAACCTTTCGAGATGCCCGATTTGCAGGATGCGCCCGTTCTTGTCTGCAGCAGCGACCAACTTTTCTGCCTGTTCGACCGTCTCGGTTATGGGTTTTTCGACAAGAACAGATTTTCCTTTTTTAAGAAGCTTCATGGAAATTGCAAAGTGTTCGGAAGTGGGGGTGGCAACGATGCCGGCATCGATCTCATCCAGCATTTTTTCGTAATTGTCATAATACTTCACACCATGCCGGTTACCGATCACCATGGCTTTTTTAAAATCGATGTCGGCTACCCCTATAAGCTCGGCTTCCTCCAAATAGGACAAAATCCTGGCATGCTGTGTACCCAGGTATCCGACACCGATGATTCCTACTTTGACTTTATCCATCGCCCTCACTGCGATTGCACATTATACAATTTTTAGGCATAAAAATATCACTATTGCTTTGCGATTAGGCATACACCATTAGCATTTGCCAGAGTAATGGCCTCTTCTTTCTGGAAAAACGGGATTTTTTGGGCCTCAAAACCCAATGCCTGTCCTCCAGCAAGAATCAGACTTTTGACCGTATCGAGCCCTACAGCAGGCAGATCGATCCGTGGATCCTGGGAGGACCGGCTGACTTTTACCACGACGATCCCTTTCCCAGCCAATTCTCCAGCACGCTTGATGGCTTCATCCGTTCCTTCCATACCTTCCACGGCCACGATGGCTTTTCCTTTTATAATGACAGTTTGGCCGATGTCGAGGTCAGCAAGCTGCCTTGCAATATCCCAACCAAAATCAATGTCTTCCTCCATCTTTGGAGATGGCTTCGTTTCAGTCAGAATCCCTTCCTCACAAAAGGCAGATGCAACGTAGGGAGTCGGGTCCATAATGGCAATCCCTTGTGTGGATAAAATCTGGATGGCCGTCTGGATCAAACCAGTAGGAGTCCAATCTTTCCTTGTTCCAAGCAAAACAGGCAAAGCTTTGTTCAACTCCTTGTTTTTATAGATGATGCGATGGTCGATCTTGCCGGCAAACACCGCTTCAGAAACCTTGTTTTTTTTGAAAAAAGCGATCAAATTGCCGATTTCATGGACATCGAACCATGCAAAATTTTCAACTCTCTCTGCAAGGATATTTTCAGCTTCCCCTTTTATCCCGGCCACCACACAAGCGTCTCCCATTCGATGAGCTTCCTGGCAGACATGAATCGGAAACTCGCCGGAACCGGCTATCACACCCAGTCTTCGTCCCATTTTTCCGATGGTTTCTTCACGATCCCTCTTTGGGAATCCCGGATGAAACAAAGAATCTCATCCCGGTCTTCTCCTGGAGGAAACTCTTTTTCAATTCGTTCGACCGCTTGGGCCGTATTCAAGTCGGAATAAAACATGATTTTAAACATATCCTTCAGGGCCTTGATTTTTTCTCTGGAAAATCCCTGTCTCCGCAACCCGATGGCATTCAAACCGTAAAGAAGCGTGGGGCGCGCTCCTGCCACTCGGCAGAAGGGGAGAACATCCTGAGTGATGACCGTGTTACCGCCGATGAAAGCATACTTCCCGATTCGGCAGAATTGATGGACCCCACTCAACGCCCCAACCGTAGAAAAATCGTCAACGTCAGCATGACCACCGACCGTCGCCCCATGGAGGAAAACAGTTTTATTACCCACGACACAATCATGGGCAACATGAGAATAGGCCATAAAGTAATTATCATCCCCTATGACGGTCTTTCCCCGACCATTGACCGTGCCCCTATGAACGGTCAAGAATTCCCGAAAAGTGTTATTGTTTCCGATTTTGATACTCGTCTCTTCTCCCTTATAGGAAAGATCTTGAGGTTCTCCTCCGATAGAGGAGAAGGGAGAAAACCGGCAGCCTTTTCCTACCTCTGTTTTCCCAGTGATACAAACATGGGCATCGATCGCGGTATTTTCGAGGATGGTGACGTTTTCCCCTATAACAACGTAAGGGCCGATCTTTACTCCGGAATCCAATTGCGCTCGAGGATGAACAGAAGCAGTGGGGTGGACGGATACTTCCCCGTCACTCATTCAGCCCCTCAAGGTTCACCAAAGAGGCCATGATATCACCTTCAGTCACGACTTCCTGGCCCACGATTGCCTTTGCCTTGATGTGGCCCACCCGGCTCTTGAGCTTCACGATCTCAACTTCCAACCTGATCTGGTCACCGGGGACCACGGGCTTCCTAAATTTCATGTTGTCAATCTTGCTGAGGAAGACAATCTTGTCCTCGGGATTCGGAATGGAACAATAAAGCAGAATACCTCCTGCCTGGGCCATAGCTTCCACTACTAAAACCCCTGGCATCACCTTTAAATCCGGAAAGTGTCCTTGAAAAAAAGACTCATTGACCGTTACATTTTTGATGGCCACAATAGACTTGCCCTTTTCCAGTTTTAGAACCCGATCCACCAATAAAAAGGGATACCGGTGGGGAAGAATGCGGAGGATTTTTTCTATATTGA
>DAOVBT010000301.1 GCA_030670375.1 Candidatus Aminicenantota bacterium
GCCTCGAGCATTCCCCCCTCCTTCATCAGAAATGCTCTTGAGTTTACAATATAAGCAAGCTTTTTTTCGGTCCTCAGCGACCACAATTTTGAGTTCATTCCCTTCCCCAAAAGATTTTGGAACATCATGGCAAGTATGTAATTTCTTTCCGATATTTTGGGCAGTGGAAAGGCCATATAAACCAAAGTCTGCTGAGTGTCTTTTTCGAGAGTTAAGCTCTTTTCCTCGATCGGAGAAAAAGAGATTGGATCGGCTTCCTGCGGTTTTCCCTCTGGGAACTCCTCGAAGTAAGGCTGCATGATATTCAGCGTATTTTCTTTTTCCAGGTTAGTAGAAACAGCGACAATCATGTTCCCCGCTTTGACATAGGCGTTGAAATAATTCTCCACATCCCGCTTTTTGATATTCTTAAGGGATTGTTCTGTTCCGTAGGTGGGGCCGGCATAAGTGCTTCCATTAAATAGGATATCTAATGCAGCCGTGTGGGCAACGTTTATCGGTTCGTCTTCCTGTAGTTTTCTGTAATGATTCATGAACTCTTTTATCCTGCCTATCCGCAATCCAGAAAATAGGGGCTCCTTCAGGATTTGTGTGCCAAGTTTTATCGCTTCCTCAAGGTTCTCAGAAAGGCAGGAAATCCTTATGACTGTGAAATCGTGTCTGCAGAAATAGGTTCTGTTTGTGGCCTGATTCATCAATCGCTGCAAAAGTTGTTGATTGGGCAGCTCAAGACAGAGCCGCGTGGTCAGGAAAGCCACCCCTTCTTTTCCCTTTGGCTCTCGCAACTTTCCCCCTTGGATCAAGATATTCACGACCGATGTCGCGGATGAATCGTCTTTCTGGTAGATGAGAGTAAGACCGTTGGATAGGATTTCTTTTTCTGGCTGGTTTTTTAAAAGAATATCCGAAGATATCGGAAAAGCCAGAGTACAGAGGGAGATAGAAACAAATAATACCAAAAAAATTAATATAAACCTTCGTTTTAGCATTCGTGTTGACCCTATTTTTTGTTCTTTTTCGGAGTGATGGAAATGAGGACATATCCATCTTTACTGAGGTAATCACCGGCAGCCTTTCTTAAATCCGAGGAAGTTAAACTATCGATATTGATGATGTAGGGGTCGCGCTCCGTCCCATCACTCCGGATGGCGTGTGTTGCCATGCCAAGAGCAATATTTAATCCTTTTTCTTGAGATCGATGAAACCGAAATTTGATTTGATTTTTTGCGCTTTCCAGATAGTCGAGGGCGTAAAATTGTGCATCACCCTGGTAATCGGTTTTGGAATAGTTGAGCCTTCTTGAATTTTTTAGGAATTTGAGAGCTTCTGTCTTTGCGGCTTTTATTTTTTTGGGTTCCAATGTCAGGTAGACATATATGACTCCTCCGTATTTGTAGGCTCCGAATCCCATTGAGATGGTTTCTACAAGTTCTCTTCTTCCTCTCAGAGGTTGATTCAACAAAGGGATGACACCTCGGCCAAGAACTTCGATCAAAACATCCACAGCATAATGGTCTTCGTTGTTATAATCCGGTCCCATTATGCCGATGACAAGATACCCCGTATTCACATCCATCTCTTCTTCGATTTCGATTCTTTTTTTAATCGCGGTGACTTTGTCGAATTTTGGGGGAATGAATCCGTTGTTTTCAAGCGAGCCAAACATGGATTTTATTTTTTCCTGCATCTCTTCCATGTCGAAATCACCCACGATAGCCAATGCACAATTGGTTGGAACAAAATATTTTTTGTGGAATTCTTGGATCTCCTCTATGGTTGCGGCTTCGATGATTTCCTCTTTTCCGTAGATCGGTCTCTGGTAGGGATGATTCTGGAAGAGGTTTTGATAAACAAGTGCTGTGGCATATTTTAAAGGATCATCTTTTATTTGACTCAGCTCTTCCAGGATAATTTGTTTTTCTTTATCCAGCTCTTCTTGGCTGAGCTTCAGTTGGAATAAAATTTCCCTTTGGTTTTCCAGGGCAAAATCCGCAAATTCGGAAGGAAGGGACAGCTCGAAAGTGGCCAAATCGCATCCTGTATGAGCGTTAAAGTATGCGCCGTGCGCACGGATATCCTGGCCAATCTCTTCTCCGGTCCGCATTTCTGTCCCACGAAACAGAATGTAGTGCTCGAGGATATGAACCAAACCATTCGTTTCATCGGTCTCGTTTTTGGTCCCCAGGTCAAATGCAAAAACAATATCGAGCAAAGGAAGTGCATGTCTCTCATACAGGAAAACTTTCATGCCGTTTTCGAGCTCAAAATTCGAAAACTTGGTCTTCTCCGCTTCTTCTCCATATGAATAGATAGACATAAAAAAGATACTGAACAGAACAATGGTTGAGACTTTCCTTCTGAGAATTCTCAAATCTCTTCCCCGATATATGTTTTTTCGAAAAGATCGATATCCGCGTTGTCCCCTAGAACCAGTAGCGTATCCCCGGACTCGATATCCACAGAAGGGGAGGGATTGAATACGATGTCCTCGCCGGGCTTTTTGATGGCCACCACGATGACGTTGGCCTTTCGGCGAATGTCACATTCAACCAGAGTGCGCTCCGCTATCCGCGAGTCCTTCTTGACGACTATCTCCTCCATCGAGAGGGATAGCTCGCTTCGCCTGATGATCAGGTCCAAAAAATCCACGAGGGTGGGACGAATCAGCCCTTGGGCTATCTTCAACCCGCTGAGCTTGTACGGGCTCACCACTTTATTGGCCCCTATTTGAAGGATCTTTCTTTCTGCCTCCTCATCCATGACTTTGGAAAGGACAAACAGCGAAGGATTGATCAACTTTACGGTCATCACCAAATAAAGGTTATCGGCATCTGTGGCGAGAAGAGCGGCCAGAGCTTTGGCTCGCTTGATTCCCGCCTTGATCAAAACCTCTTCGTTCGTGGCGTCTCCTTCCATGTGGAGACAATCCTGTTTCCCCTTGAGGTCGACCAGCCCCTCCTCGCTGTTATCGATCACCACGAACGGAAGATTTTCTTCTTCGAGCCTTTCTCTGACGGTATTACCCAACCGCCCATGTCCGCAGATAATGTAGTGATCTTTGAGTTTTTGTATCTTTTTTTCCATCCTTCTTCTCCGCCAAATTTTGTTGATGGTCCCCTCATATACAACTTCAGTCAATTTTGTGAAGGTGTATAAAACCGATCCGACTCCGCCAAGGATGATAAAAATAGTAAACACCTGCCCAATAGGGCTTAGGGGCTCTTTTATCTCTCGAAATCCAACAGTAAAGACAGTTATAATAGTCATATACAGGGAATCAAGGAAAGAAAGGCTTTCGATAACGTGGAAGCCAATGGTGCCAATCAATAACAGGCTTAGGAACAAGACAATCGGTCTCCACATGCTCAAATCCATCTTACAATATGCCCCCATCCTTAGCAAGCCATTCCAATTAGCCTTCTCGGGAGCAAACCCATCTCCAAAAGACATATTTGAAGTTTTAGGCAAGGTGGGTTATCATTTCCCCATGAGCAAGCATCGCAAAGAAAAAATATTGGTCGTTGACGATGAAGAAACCATAAGAAAATCCCTTAAGATGATCCTCGAATACGAAGGGTATCAATTTTACGAAGCGGCAGACGGCGAGCAGGCTCTGAATGCGATCGAGGAAACGGTGGGCTTGGATTTGGTGCTGCTGGATGTCAAGCTTCCTGGCATGAGCGGGCTGGAGGTATTGGGCGAGCTGGATAAAAAACCATACTCGCCAGAAGTGATCATGATATCCGGCCATGG
>DAOVBT010000391.1 GCA_030670375.1 Candidatus Aminicenantota bacterium
TCCTATGTGGTGGAATGGCCGGATTTATTATGTTTGTGAACGGGACGGGACCTGGAACATCTGGTCCATGAATGAGGAGGGAAAAGACCTCAAACAGCACACCCAACACCAAGGATGGAATGTGAAATCGCCATATCTGAACCAAGGTCGGATCGTCTACCAATTGGGAGCTGATCTTAGGGTGCTGGATGTGCGGAATAATCAAGATCAGGTTGTTCCCATTTCTTTGGCATCGGATTTTGATCAATTAAGAGAGAAATGGGTAAAGGAACCCATGGACTACCTGACATCCGCCCATGTTCATCCTACCGGAGAGAGTGTTGTTCTGACTGCTCGCGGTCGGGTTTTTGTGGCTCCTGTCGGTGAGGGCCGCCTGGTGCGCGCCTCTTTCAAAGAAGGCATCCGCTACCGGGATGTGGTCTTCATGCCCGATGGCAAATCCCTCCTGGCTCTCTCCGATGAGAGCGGAGAACTGGAATTTGTCACTATGTCGGCCAACGGTGTGGGAGAGGAAAAGCCTTTGACAAACAATGGCAAAATCCTGCGCTTCCAGGGTCACCCCTCGCCCGATGGAAAGTGGATCGCCTATGATGACAAAAACAATGATCTTTGGCTTTTGAATACAGAGAGCAAAAAACAGAGCAGAATCTCCACATCGCAAGAAGGAATTGGAGACATATCCTGGTCTCCTGACAGTAAATGGCTGGCTTATTCCCAGTCGGCCTTTAACACATTTCTCCAGATCTATCTTTACAGCATAGAAACCGGAAAGCAGATCCCATTTACTAGCGACAGGGTCAACAGCATGAACCCGGCTTGGAGCCCGGATGGTCAGTTCATCTACTTCCTCTCAGACCGGAATCTCCGTTCGGTCGTCGGGAGCCCATGGGGAACAAGACAGCCCGAACCTTATTTCGATAAACCGATAAAGATCTATTGCCTTTCGCTGCGCAAAGGTATCAGATCTCCGTTTAAGCCGGAGGATGAGCTTTTTGAATCAGCCGAGAAAAAAGGCAAACAAGATAGAGACTCAAAGCAAGAAATCCTCATTAAAATCGACATGGACAGCATCCAATATCGTATCCGTGAGGTCCCTGTAGGTCCCGGCAATTTCGGCAGTTTAAAAATCACTGACGAAGCCCTTTTCTGGGTGGAACGGGGAGGAGGGTTTGGTTCCCCAGCCCAGTTGAAAGCTGTGAAGATAGGCAATAAAGACATCAAAGTCGAGACCGTTCTGGATGGAATCCGCAACTTTGAACTCACGGCCGACGGAAAAAAACTGATGGTCCGCAAGGGAAATTCTTTTTATGTTTTGGATGCCAGCCCCAGAAAAATCACGGAGATGAAAAGAGGAGAAGTGAATCTTCAGGGCTGGAACTTTCCCATCGATGTCCGTGAAGATTTCCGACAGCTCTATATCGATGCCTGGCGTTTGGAGAGGGACTATTTTTGGGACCCCAACATGCACGGAGTGGATTGGGAAGCCATGCGGGATAAGTATCTTCCTTTAGTTGAGCGGGTCACCACCCGCCGGGAATTGAGCGACTTAATCGGAGAGCTGGTGGGCGAGCTTTCGGCTCTTCACGTCAGTGTGCGAGGTGGTGATCTCAGACAAGGGCCTGATCAGATCAGGGTGGCCACGTTGGGAGCCCGGTTGGAACGGGACGAATCCGCCGGCGGCTACCGGATCGACTACATTTATAAATCCGACCCGGACTATCCCGACGAGCTATCACCTCTGGCAGATCCAGATCTGGATATCCAGGAGGGGGATATCATTGTCAGTATCAACGGGCAAAATGCCTTGTCGGCTCGACATCCCAATATCCTTCTCCGGAATCAAGCTGGACGTCAAGTTCTTGTTTCCATCAAATCGGGCAATTCGGGAAAGATTCGCCGGGTGGTTGTCACTCCTACAAGGAATGAGTCGAATCTCAGGTACAGCGACTGGGAATACACGCGCCGTTTGAAAGTGGAGGAGGATAGCAACGGCGAGATCGGGTATGTCCATCTCCGGGCCATGGGAGGGAGCAATATCACAGAATGGTACCGAAATTTTTACCCTGTGTTTAAGAGGAAAGGTCTGATCATCGATGTCCGTCACAACCGGGGTGGAAACATCGATGCGTTCATCCTGGAAAAGCTGATAAGAAAGGCCTGGTTCTACTGGAAGCCGCGCGCCGGTAATCCTTACTGGAACATGCACTATGCGTTCCGCGGCCACATGGTTGTGTTGTGCAATGAACGTACCGCTTCGGATGGAGAGGCTTTTGCTGAGGGCTTTAAGAGATTGGGCCTCGGCAAAGTCATCGGCACCAGGACCTGGGGCGGTGAAATTTGGCTCGGCAGCAGCAATCGCCTGACAGACAGAGGATTGGCAAGAGCCCCTCAAACTGGCGTTTACGGCCCGGAAAGAGAATGGCTGATCGAGGGACATGGAGTGAATCCGGATATTGTGCTTGACAATTTGCCGCATGAAACTTTCAACGGAAAAGACGCTCAGCTTGAGGCTGCAATTGCTTATCTGAAGGATCAGATCGGAAAGCATCCGGTCGACATCCCGGAACCCCCTTCCTATCCAGACAAATCGTTCAAATATAACAAAAAGAAAAAATAACCCAAAGAACCTGTATTTAGGGGGAAAAAATGAACGATTGGATGAATTTTGGGGTCATCGACATCGGCATATTTGTCATTGCGAATTTAATCAATCTCCTGTTGATCGGTATTTTTCTGTCTCGACCAAAAGGACTAAAAAAAGTTGAACATGTTCTGGGGCTTTTTGTTGTGGCCATGATTTTGCCGGCAGGTGTGGTTGTCATATTGAACATACTGGGAAAACGGGAATGGTGGACAATCGTCCTACCCTTGATTTTGATCCTATTCCTGAAAATCGAGTTGCTATTCGACTACATCTTAAAGTTGAATTTCAGAAAAACAAGGCTGATCTGGC
>DAOVBT010000118.1 GCA_030670375.1 Candidatus Aminicenantota bacterium
GGTGCAGAAATACCAGAGGCGCTTTGTTCCTGTTCGGAGGTGAGAGGGCTTGCCAGACTTTCGCTCGTGTGGTAAATCAAAGCATGTCCGTTGCTGTTGTTTCCCCCGGATTTGGTTACGACGTTGATGTATCCTCCGTCCACCACGCCTACCTGGGTTGGAATGCCACCTGTTATCACTTCGACTTCTTCGATGGTATCGAAATTAACATTCGTCAGAAGATGCATTCCGACGGGATCGTTCAGATTCATGTTATCCGAGGCATACAGGTTGGACCTTGCGGTCGATCCGTGAATGATCGAGGTTTTTGGAAAAAAGGTCGACTCAGGGATGATTCCCGGAGCCAAAGTGATTATGTCATGTAGGTCTCGGTTTATGGGGATTCTTCCTATCAGGCTATCCTCGACTATAGCCGATGTTTTTACGGATTCGGGATCTCCCATCGGGGAGGGGATTTTGACCGTGGTTTCTTCTTCGATGGTTGTTATTTCCATCGTAATTTTGTACCGGAGGGACATGCCCACACGGATGATGATGTCTTCTATATTGACCGTTTTAAAACCCGGCATTTCGACGGTTAACTTGTATTTCCCCGGGGGAAGATTGCGGAATTGGATGAGACCGGTTTCGGAAGTGATATAAGTTTGGATGTCCAGCATGGATGGCGAATCGATGTAAACAAACGCACCCGGAAGTGGGAATCCTTCGGTATCGGTGACCTTCCCTTTGATGGATCCTGTTTGTTCCTGGGCCAGAGCGAGTCCAGCGGAAAGAGAGATGATCAACATAAAATGGCAGATTTTCTTCCCCACTTTAGCCCTCCTTGGGTTGCCGTTCCAATCGGAATGTGGTTTTTTCTGTTGCACGCTTATCCTGTATATGGAACGCCTTTCATGTTATAAAAGTTGCAGAATACTATTGCTTTACGATCGAAAAACTATCTTAACAATTCTCCCTTTTTTTTACAATGCTCGTTCTCTAGTCTCTCAGGAATGATGCTAGGGGGGTGATACCAAAATTCAACAGAAAAGAGGTGCAGATGATGGGATTGTATCGTTCGCGGCGAGGGAGTTATTGCTGGCCGGACCAGAGCGCAGCTCCGATAAACCCTGCTTTATTCCCCAGAGTAGCGCGTTCGATGCTGCAACATCGGAAGGAGCCTTTGAAAGATCTTTTTGCGGCTTCGTCGATGGCGGGTGGGAGCAGAAATTCGGCGGCTTTCATCACACCTCCTCCCAGGAGGATCTTTTCTGGATTCAAAAGGTTGATGGCAATCGCCAGGCCTAATCCCAAGTAATGGCCGGCTTCGGCAAATGCCTGCTGCGCAGCTTTCTCGTTGTTTTTGGCTCTCAGAGATACTTCCTCTGCTGTGATGTTTTTGCGGTTTTTGCTGTAAGCTTGGTAGTTTTTCGCGATTTTTGGGGCAGAAACCTCGGTTTCCAAGCACCCTCGGCTGCCGCATTTGCATGGTTCTCCGTTTGGATTCACCACGGCATGTCCCAATTCCCCGGCAAAACCACATGCCCCTTCCCAGATATTTCCGTTTAAAATGATTCCGGATCCGACCCCTGTTCCGATAGTCAAAAAGATAAGACTATGGGTGTTTTGTCCGGCTCCGCATCTGTATTCGCCATAGGCGGCCATATTCGCATCGTTATTCACGAATAAAGGAACATCGATAAACCGGGAGAGAGCGAGAACCAGGGCAAAGTTATCGAGGTCGGGATAGTTGGGTGATTGGAGGATCTTCTGTTCTTTGGAACAAAAGATTCCTGGGATTCCGAAGCCCATGGTCCGGATTTGTTGCTGGTGGTTGTTTTTGAGTGTTACCCAGATTTCCTCAAGGGTTTGGAGGAGTTTTCCCAAGTTCTTCGGTGTGTCGACCTGGGATTCGGATATGATCTTTCCCGTGTCATCCACGACACCAAACTTGAGGGCTGTGCCGCCAAGATCAAACCCTGCATGCATACTCACCTTTTCTCCTGAATTATTTCTCCTGAATTATTTATAAAAAATGCCGATACCTTTATACATTTTCAATAAACCAAAATGGTTTTCTTCCATTTTGTGTGTGCTTGACTTTCAAGGTTATCTTTGCCATTAGGTATGTCCTCCGCTCTAGTGAGGATCTTTAACGCCATTCCCTCACCGCCCTTCTCGGCGGCTCTGAACTGCGCACATTAACTTCTTACCTCTACAACTCTATCCTCTGTTCCCGTGCTTGCCTGGATCCCTAATGCTTTAGCAAAGTCGTGCTCAATACAACATCGCCGACAATATGGAGATATCCCCCTATTGTTACCCTCGAAGAACGGATCGTGAAGGCTAGATCCTCAATGGCGCTGCGGACATACATGATGTCTTTTTCCTTAGAACTAACCCACACAATATGGAAGAGAACCATTAAATTTATAAGATAGGCGCTATAAATATGATCTATAGCGGAGGGGATGCCTATTGTTTTTTGAGCTCGATGTCGCCCTGATCCCCTTCTCCGGTCTCCCAGTATCCCTTCATCATATCGCCTTCCACCTCGAGGGTTATCCAAACAGTCAGAGTTTCCATTTCCTGCAAGATCGAAAAGTTAAATGTCAGAGTTCCGTCTTCGAATTCAATATCTTCACATTCTGTATCCATCAGCATCCCAAGGGAATCGGTTATCGTGGCCGTGTATTCGCCTTCTTCCTTCTTGATAACGAGTGTCATTTCATCTTCACCTTGGTCAGGAACGACTGTGGATCCTTCCCACGTTCCGGTAAGGTCGACATCTTGACTGAAGGAAACGACGGAGCAAAGGATTATCAGGAAAAAAAATAGAGCCAAATAGACTAATGATTTCTTCATGTGCTTCTCCTTTTAACGTCTAATCTTAAGTTCATCATGTTATACGCAAATAATAGGGGAAAAGTTCTACCATAACTTATTTCTGTATTTCTCCATCGATCCCGATCACGATTTTTTTAACATTAATATTGGTTCCTGACATCTCTATAGCTCTCTCAACGATGTGGTTCAACCCAAAACAACAGGGCACCACCATGGTTGCCACGGTCAAAGAATAGATGGTGTTGTTTTTAAGGATTTCTGCAATTTTTTCGATATATGCGCTTGTATCATCCAGTTTCGGGCAGGCGATGATCAATTTTTTTCCTTTCAGGAGATCCTGGTGAAAACTCCCAAGGGTGAAAGCGGTACAGTCAGCAGCTATCAGGAGAGCGATTTCGTTGAAATAAGGGGCGAACGGCGAAACCAGGTGCAGTTGGATGGGCCATTGGCTCAACTCTGAGGTTCCGGATATGGTTTTGTCTTGTTGCGGAGCAGGCGATTTTTTGATCTCCTGAGCCATGCTCCCCAGACAACCGCAGGCTAACGGCTTATCGACTGGTTTCTCTGGTTCCGTGTGATGCCGCTCTGGGCTAACCTGTTCGTTATAATTGCCATGGACGTGGACCGCTGCTTCTTTGCCGCGGATTTTCAGCACATGTTGGTAGGTTTCCTCAGAATCATACTCATCGCTTTCTCTCTCCACAATTTTCAAAGCACCTGTCGGACAAACATCCAAGCAAGCTCCCATTCCATCACAATAGATTTCTTTAGCCAGGACGGCCTTGTTCTCCCCATCCAGTACCAGGGCTCCTTCTGCACAAGCATCCGTACAAATGCCGCAGCCGTCGCATTTATCTCTATCGATCTCGATGATTTTTCTCTTTGCCATTTTATTTCTCCTTTATCATGAAGTTATCTTCCAAAATGATAATAATCTTGCGTGCAAGATATTTCCTTGACTTATGTCAAATTTGATTACTCTATTTTCCTATGCCATAATATTTGCCATCCTTCGGAGGGAATGATTAGCATGAAAAAGGAAGGACAAAAACATCCCAACATCATCCTGATCGTTATCGATGCGCTCCGAGCCAGAAACCTCGGCTGTTACGGCGGAGAAACGAATTCTAGCCCCAACATCGATGAGTTAGCCAGGGGTGGCATCCAATTCTCAAACTGTTACGCCTGTTGGAACACTACCGATCAAAGCCTGACCTCCATTTTCTCCGGTAGATACCCGAGAACCCATGGCATCGTCCATCATGGCGATAAAGTCACTCCAGAAGACCTGATGACATTCGGGAAATTAAAAGGAAAATTGCTTGCGGAAATGCTGAAGGAGAACGGATTCAAAACTTATGCGGTCGACTGGATGGGAAGATGGTTCAAACGCGGATTCGATTTTTATGGTTATGAACGAGATAGAAACATCTGGCAAAAATTCTTCTATATCGTTTTTACCCTCCCCTATGTGCATTTGCGGTATATGGCCGCCAATATCTCCTTATTGAGAATCTATTCTAAAAAAAGAAAACCGTCCATTTCCTCGATGTGGAAGGGCCTGAAGGGCGTATGGAACACATTTCGGTTTACATTCGAGCTTGCAAGAGTTCAAGATGCCGATTATGTCACCAAATTAGCCCAGAAGCTCATCGACAACATTAAAGATGACAATTTTTTTCTCTTCCTTCACTATTGGGATACCCATACACCTTACAATTGCCCAAAAAAACACATGGATCGGGATAAGTCCCGTCGTGGTTCCATCGATATCATCGCTTCAAAATACAATGGCGCGGTGAATTATGTGGATAAGTGTATCGGGAATTTGCTCACAACTTTAAAAAACCACAAAATCCTGGAAGACACGTTGATCATTATCACCTCGGATCATGGAGAAAGCCTCACGGAACATGACATGTTTTTCGATCATCATGGATTGTATGAAGTGACCACCCATGTGCCCCTGATCGTTTTCCATCCAAAACTTTTCTCTCAACCAAAAAAAATACAAGGGCTGATCCAGCATGTGGATCTTGTGCCGACTGTTTGTGATTACCTGGGAATAAATGCAAGAAACTTTAGATTCGATGGGACCAGCATGAGACCGTTGATCAGCGGAGAGAAAGAGAACATCCGTAAATTCGCCTTTTTTGAAGAGTCCTATGTGCAAAGAAAAATCGGATTGAGGAACAAAACGCACAAATATATTTATGCCCCGGATGGAATCGGCATGTGCAACTATTGCCAAAAAGTCCACGCCGGAGTCGAGGAATTGTATGATTTGGAAAGAGATCCTGAAGAAATAAACAATATTGCCTCTGAAAACAGGATGATAGCTGACCAGATGAGAATTGAACTGGAAAGTGTGATACAGGAATTAAATTCTAAAAAACAGCAACTCCTCGAAAAAAAAGATGTTACAAAAACCGACCTGGAAGATCTGCTGGATCTCGCAGATCGAAAAAAGATCAAGAAGAAACTCCGCAGTCTTGGCTACATGGACTGATCTATGCAAACCTGGATTATTCATAAAAAATGCCAATGCTTTTTTTATGAATAGTTCAGGCTAAATAGCTATTCACATAATCGATGATGGGTTCCGGTTTTAGCCCATCGAAACATTTCACCTTCGGGCAAGCCTTGAAGATTTTATCCAAACAAGTAAGATTTTTGCACTCAGGAAAAACCTCAAAAACTTTTGATGGAGCCTTCTGTGGTGCTGGAATATGCTCTTCAGAAAAGGAATCATACCCATAAATCTTAGAGCTTGTCGCTCCGAATATTCCCACGACAGCGGTCGAATTCTGAAAACTCAAATCAGAATCCACGATGATTTTTTTTGATGCCGCAATGTGGAGAGGAGCCGTATCTCCAGTTATGAAGACATCGGAATGATCAGTCAAAGCCGCGTATACATCGATCGGCGTATCTTTAGGGATAATCGTGATTCTTTTTTTCATGGATGATGGGAGCTCACGAAGCAACTCTTGTTCGATCCCCTGGAATGTGAAGCCACAATTCAAGAGAACATGGATTCCTGGATTGGCCAGGATTCCTTTCAACAGTTCCTTCTGAATTCCTAAAGGAATACGTGTATAAGCGCAGGACGTGTCGGGATTTAAAAATACCTTTTTGGAGGAGGAATTTATATTGAGCTTTTTTACCATCCTCTGAGCCTTAAGCAAAAGACTCTGGGTTGTGTAAAAACAGTTGTGATGAAAATCTTGCTGTTTTTTTCCCCCCTTTTTTGGATTCGAGACTAGAGTCTCGATCAACTCATCGGCAAATTTACTCATTTGGAGGGATATGTGTGCCTCGCTGCCGTCGGAAGTGTAGTTACGGATAACATTCGAGATCAAACGTGATGAGTAGATCACAGGCGAACGTGCTGACCGAAAATGCTTGGAAGTGAAATAGGGATTAAGGTTGAAGATCATATCGAAGTGAAATCCCTTCAGTAGATTCCGAAGGCTCGCAAAATCCTTATCAGAAGGATAGCCGATACTCCTGAACACCGGAAAATGTTCGTCAATATTCGGATTCATACAAACCACAGGGGAAGCACCTTTTTGGTAAATATAGCTGATTTCGATATC
>DAOVBT010000132.1 GCA_030670375.1 Candidatus Aminicenantota bacterium
TTACAGGTTGGGGAGGATGAAGTCAAGACGGTCGAGTATCTTCAGCTTCCTTTTTTCAACACTTCCTGCTTTTAGCTCCAAAAAAAACCTGGCAGGAACTTTCGATGTATAAGTAGGACAGGGTTCCTGTTTGCATGGCGGAACATTCTGTTCCATGTGAACGATTCTTTTTTCCTTATCCAACCAGATGAAATCGAGAGGTATGACCATATTTTTCATCCAGAACGAATAAAAGTCTTCTTCGCCAAAAATAAAGAGCATTCCCTGGTCGAACCCCATCTTTTTACGGTACATAAGGCCTCGCGCTCTTTCTTCCGGAGTAACGGCAAGCTCAGCCGTAACGGAATCGCCATCGGGAAAATAGATTTTGACAAACTTCTTGGATGCCGGTTGGGCATCCAGTAAAGAAGAAAGCACCAAAAAAAAAGCCGATAATGCCAAAATTTTTCGTACCAAGGATATCCTTCCTATATCACCTAACCTGGATAGTTCATAAATTGACCAGGTTAATGAGTTGTTACCAGGGGAACAAAACGAACGGGCAGCAATTTTTTCCTTTTGAATTTTTTCTTCCCTCGAGTTACAAGAACCAACTCTTGGATGGCCGAGCCAACGGGAATGATCATTCTTCCGCCAATTTTCAATTGTTCCTCGAGAGAATGCGGGACCTTATCCGGTGCAGCCGTAACCATAATGGCATCGAAAGGAGCTCGCTCTTCCCAGCCAAAGGTTCCATCTCCAATTTTATAAAGGATATTCGTGTATTTTAATTTTTTTAAAACTTCTTGAGCTCGATGCGACAGAGCCCCCACCAACTCCACAGTGAAAACTTGTTGAGCTATTTCGGCAAGGATAGCTGTTTGGTATCCGGAACCTGTCCCAATTTCAAGAACACGCTCTCCCCCCTGTAATGCAAGAACTTCCGTCATGTAGGCTACAATGTATGGTTGGGAAATCGTCTGACCTTCCCCTATTGGGAGTGGTTCATCGCTGTATGCATGAGAGAGCATACTTTCCGGAACAAACATATGACGGGGAACTTTTTTCATCACATCCAAGACTTTTACATCTTTTATCCCTCGGGCAGAAAGTTGAGAACGGACCATCCGTTCTCTTTCTTTCTCGAAATTTTTCTTCATTGTGGGATCGCAAAATGCAAAATTCAGTAAGCTCTGGCAAAAAAGACCCATTGGCCCGCATCAGCTTGGCAAAGGACACATTTTCCCTTTTCTTCCTGTTCAAGGGGAACCACGCGGATTGTAGCCATTGTCTCTTCCTTTATCTTATCTTCACAGTCCTGGTTCCCACACCAAAAGGTTTTTAAAAATCCTCTTTTCGATTCCAGGACAGACTTGAAATCTTGATAGTTGTCAACCTCGCTGGTGTTTTCCGCTTGGAATTTCCGGGCTTTTGCCAACATAGAATCTTGGATATCGGATAAAATCTGAGGAATTTTTGCCTGCAAGGAATCCAGACTTATCGACTCCTTGGCCATCGTATCTCTCCTGACTACAACCGCTTGATTATTTTTGATGTCTCTCGGTCCGATTTCAATCCTGAGAGGGATTCCTCTCATCTCGTACTCGGAAAATTTCCATCCAGGCGAAAATTCCTCCCTGGCATCCAGTTTAACCCTCCATCCCTCCTTCTTCAGCCCTTGTTCCAAAGCCTGCGCTGTCGGAAGAACTTCCTGTTTCCAGTTGCCAAGAGAAATCGGGATGATCACGATCTGGACCGGTGCAATCCTTGGAGGAAACTTCAGGCCAGAATCATCTCCGTGAGACATGATGACCGATCCCACCAATCGGGTGGACACTCCCCATGATGTTTGCCACACATACTGGAGCTTTTGGTCCCTGTCCTCGAACCGGATGTTGAACACTTTGGAGAAATGCTGGCCAAGGTTGTGAGACGTCCCCATTTGGAGAGCCTTTCCATCCGACATCAAGGCTTCGATGGCATATGTCTCCAGTGCTCCGGCAAACCGTTCTCTTGCTGTTTTCCTGCCTGAGATCACCGGAATGGCCAGCTCAGTTTCGACAAACTCTTTGTAAAGATCGAGGATCATCAGTGTTTCCTTTTCCGCTTCCTCGGAAGTCTCATGAGCTGTGTGACCTTCCTGCCAGAGAAACTCTGTCGTTCTCAAAAAAGGTCTGGTGACCTTTTCCCAGCGGACGATATTCGCCCATTGATTTATCAAAACAGGCAAATCTCTCCATGATTTGATCCACTTGGAATACATATTGCCGATAATGGCTTCAGAAGTCGGACGCACCGCCAACCTTTCCTCCAGCTCCTCTTCTCCCCCATGGGTCACCCAAGCAACCTCGGGAGAAAATCCCTCCAAATGTTCGGTTTCTTTCTGGAGCAATGACTCAGGGATAAACAGAGGAAAATAAGCATTCGTATGCCCGGTCTCTTTAATCCGATTGTCGAGAAGCCGCTGTATGTTTTCCCATATGGCATATCCGTAGGGCCTGATAACCATCATCCCCTTCATCGGTGCGTAGTCGGCCAATTCGGCTCTCCGGATTATCTCCGTGTACCATCGCGAAAAATCTTCACTTTTTGGGGTTATCGCTGTGACAAATCGTTCCTCTTTATTCACTTTTCACTCCACAGGCAAAATCTTTTGCCATTCTATCCGCAGATGGTTTTTTTGTCAATTTGAACACACGAAAACGTTTTAACAATAGGGGTGAGAGGATGAGGAGGAAAATGTGGCCAAATTCACCCCGTAAATCACCCAAGGGGGTGATTGACCGCCTAAATAAATTGTGGCAATTTAACATTGCCAAGCTATAGAAAAGGAAGCAAACATGGCAAAAAAATCGACTGCTTTTGATTTCCGACAACTGGGAGATGGAGAGCACGGATTCAGCATTCCGCTAAATACCCAGATTCAGGGCAAAAATGCCCAGGGAAAGGATTTCGACGAAAAAACGGTGCTTACCTACATAAGCCATAATGGATCGTCCTTCTGGATGGCGAATTCTGTGGGTGAAGGCAGCGAACTGAAACTCATTATAGATCTCCCGCCTAAGCTCTCTGATGAAAAAAATCTGAAGCTCATTATCAAAGGAAGGGTTGTCTTTGTCGAAAAACCAAAGAATGAGGATCCAAGGCACAGGGTCTCTTTAAAATTCGAGAATAAATACATCATAGACAACGAGGGGCAGTATTTTTGATGAGCGTAAAACAGAGTATGCAGCTAGTCACCGGCTTAACCTCTTTCGATGATAAAAAACAAAAAAAAATCACCCCGTAATTCATCTGGAAAAGCGATTGAACATGTTTGAAACATCTGCCACAATCCAAACGAAAATGAGAACAGAAAGACTATCACATAAACCCTCCATCCAAGGCGCTGCCAAAGTCTCGAAGAGAGAGCGGTCTTTCGAGCTCTCTCTTCCTGCTTTGGTGTCTGGCAGTGATGTGAAAGGCAAAGAATTCGAAGAAAATACTAAAATCCTGGCGATCAGCGCACAAAACGCCCTTTTTTGGCTCAAGTCCAAAGTCTTGATCGGAACACCTCTATATGTAAGTCTTCAAGTTCCCAAAACCATCATTCTTGAAAATCGACTCAGCCTGATGGTTTCCGGAACCGTAAAATTGGTTCAGGCTAACACGAACAAAAAAAACAACCAACTCATTTCTGTTCAATTGGACAGAAGTTATAAAATACGACCCACCGACTAACCCCCCAAATTATCCAACAAGTCTTCCCTTGACAATAAATTTCTGTTTTATTAACATACCGTTGCGCCAAACATAAATGAGAAATTTAACAGAAAAGGGGTAATTTAAGAAGGACAGCAATGAATAAAAAGAAAACTTCGGCAGAAGCCGAAAAAAAGATCAAGGTTCTCATCTATTGCCCTTCAGACCTCATTCTTTCTGGAATTTTAAAAGCGATGGAGTCATCACCAGATATCGAAGTGATAAACATCGAAAAGAGTACGATCGAATCCTTTCTCGAATCCATCAAGGCATTAAAACCAGATGTTATTCTTTTTGCCAAATCCGAGCCCTTGCCCAACATTCGCGAAATCTGTAAAGCGATAAGAGAGCTATTGAAAGGACATCCATCATCTCAATTGATGCTTTTAGGAAACATTCCCTCCCAGGAAGAAATCGTGAGCTTGATGAACACAGGCGTGAGAGGATATTTCGACTTGAACGATCCTTCGAATCAACTAGCAGATGCCATCCGGATCATCAACAAAGGGGAAATTTGGCTGCCTCGTGACAAAATGAGCAGCATTATGGACCGCATCATATCCGTTGTCGGTAGAGACCTCAAAGAAAAAACTCTCGATCAACTCACTCCCACAGAATTTCAAGTCCTCAGGCTGATTGGTCAAGGAAAAAGCAATGACGAAATCGCGGAAGCCATGTTCATCAGCAAAAATACCGTTCGATCCCACATCAAAAGCATATATGCCAAACTTGACACACACAGCAGACTTCAGCTTGCACTGTATGCCATTAACTCCGCTCTGTTTTAACCCATGAGGTAAGGTAAATATGACAAAAACATCATCTTCAAAACCAAAAGCCAAAAAAAACGTACAAAAAAAAGCCAAGCCTCCTTCCGAGGTTGCCATTGACCGCCGTCGGGAGTGGCGCTTCGATCTTCCCCTGCCTGCAATTGTTGAAGGCAAAGACGGCAAGGGGCAAAAATTCCAAGAAAAAACCATCCTAGAAAACATAAGCTCGACAGGGGCTTACTTCTGTCTCGATTCAGGCGTAACAGTCGGATCTAAATTGAATCTCGTTATCGAAGTCCCGAGTGAATTGAGTCCGGATAAAAAAGTCAAACTCCAGCTGGGAGGACTTGCAGTCCGTCTTAAAAAGCCAGATAAAAAAGGGAAAAAACAGGGTGTAGCCCTGCGATTCAGCAAAAAGTTCAAATTCATCACGGAAGACGAAGCAGAAGTCGATCAGTAAAAACCTCAGCCAATATCCTTGACATGCTTGTTGTTGCCTTAACTGGGGGAATTGCCACAGGAAAATCAGTGGTTGCCCAGATATGGGGACAATTGGGCTGCTACATCCATGAGTCGGACACTCTCGCTCACGAATTCCAAGCCCCAAACATGCCAGCCTGGAAAGCCATCGTTTCACATTTTGGGGAAAAAATCCTTAATCCGGACAAAACCATAAATCGGGGTGCTCTGGGAGCAATCGTGTTCACCGACATGCAAGAGCGGAAATTTCTCAACGATCTTCTTCATCCTATGGTGATGGCAAAAAAAAGAGAACTCGTCGAAAAGATAAATCGAGAAGGGCGCTACAAAATCTTTGTATCTGTGGCCGCTTTAACCATAGAAGCCGGATACGCCAAATTCTTCGATAAAATCATCGTTGTCCACTGTGATAAAGAAATACAGCTGAAAAGACTGATGGAACGAGACTCCATAGACAGGATAAAAGCCCTGGAAAAATTCAATTGCCAGATGCCACCTGAGGAAAAACTCGATTTTGCCGATTACGACATCGATACTTCTGGTTCTCTCCGGCAAACTTTGGAACAAGCTGAGAAAGTTTACAGGAATCTCACCATCGACTTTGAGCTCAAGTCCTTGTAGCACGTCCGTTTTATTTTTTGTTCGGATATAGAGATCGGAGGGATGTTGCCAAAAGGGGAATCATGATTTCATGATGGCCGATAAAATAAAAACCCCTCCCCTTTTTTCCTAAGGGTCTTTTCACAATATTTTCATAAGGCCTGTAATGGTGATGAAAGTCAAACACAGCGGTCGAAAAATCCGCTAGAGCCACTCCCTTATTCCTGACACAAGTAACGGCTTTGAGGAAAACCTCTGGAAGTATCACCGCAGAACCGATGTTGACAAATACTCCTCCTCCCTCGAGATTTTCACAGAGAGAACAAAACAAGAGAAAATCCCGCATCGAGGCCTTTCCCAGGGATTCTCCATCAGCCCTTGGGTGGAAATGAATAATATCGGTCCCGATAGCCACATGCACGGACGTGGGGATGTTAAGTCTGTAGGCCACAGCAAGGATGCTGAGTTCCTTATGTGGAAAATCAGAGCTTTCTATGAACGCACCCACGACCTCTCCCAAGCCCATATCCTTTTCTTTCGCAGAATTTAGTGCGCTGTTCAATAATTCCCCTGTCTCCTCAGCCATTCCAAACC
>DAOVBT010000385.1 GCA_030670375.1 Candidatus Aminicenantota bacterium
CCCTCGAAGAACGGGTCGTAATGGCTAAATCTTCAATGGTCGCTTTAACCATCCCCAAAAGCCCAATTTATCACGGAAACAAAGATGCTTACCAGCAAAGAATAAAGTTTGACAATTTTGAGCATAACCTCTATAGTACAAAACGATGAAAAGATTACTCGTTCTTCCTCTTCTCCTCATTTTTTTATCCTCATTTGGAGTCGCACAGAATTGGTTCCAAGGCAGCCTTGACGATGCTGTCGCAAAAGCGAAAAGCGAAGACAAGCTGATTCTGATCGACTTCTTCTCGGATGGCTGAGGGTCCTGCGTACTGCTGGATCAGCAGTTCTACCAAAACAAAAAATTCCAAGAGTTTTTCAACAAAAATTTTGTTCTTTTCCACGCCGTAAGGGGAGAAAAAATAGGAGACGAGGTTTACAAGAGGTTTAACATTCGGGCTACTCCGACGACATTGATACTCGACAAGGATGGCTCAGAGTACGATTGGCATGTCGGGTATGGTCCCCCTCCGGAAAAATTCCTCGAGACCATCGAAAAAAGCGTCAAGGGCATCGACACATTCAAGTCCATCTCGTCTGCATACGCAAAAAATCCAAAAAATGTAGAAATGGTTTTTAAACTTGCGCGGAAATACGACAGAAAATACGAGCAAGAAAAATCCGTGGAGCTGTACAAAGAAGTTTTGGCTCTCGACCCGGACGGAAAAATGGGAACCACGGATTATCAGGAGAAAAAGGTCACCTTCTCCGAATACGCCGAGTTCTCGATAGGAGCCATGCAGGCTTTCGCCCGTAAAATGGATCCGGGACCTCTCCAAGCCTTCATCAAGAAGTATCCGGAAAGTCCGTTGATGAAATCCGCATACCAACGCTTGAGTTATTATTATGGAAGGCAGGCACCCAAAGAGGAAGCCAAGGAATTCTTCGAAAAGTACACGTCCAATTATCCCGACGATCCTTATGTTCTCAGTTCCTATGCCGCCAGAATCATAAGGGACAAAGACAACTTGGATAAGGGAATTGAACTCAGTGAGAAGATCAACAATGAAATCATGAAGTACAATCCCGATCCCTATTACATGAAGGATCTGGCACAGCTCTACATGTTGAACGGAGACAAAGATAAAGCCGAAGATGCTTTTGGCAAAAGGTTTATGGAAGGACGGGTTTCCTGGTGGAATTACGGGCTGATGCAGTATGCAACTTTCTGGGTGAATCAAAAAACCAACATTGAGAGTGCAGAAGCTATGATGGAATTGGCAATGAAGATCGATCCCGGCAGGTGGTACAACTTCCGGACGGCTGCGCAAAATTACATTAAATTGGAAAAACATGATAAAGCCATGGAAATTTTCGGGCCAGAGTTTATCGCTAAACATCAAGATGATGCCAGTGTTTTGAACAGCTATGCGATGTTTTGGGCAGCCCAAGGGAAAAACTTGGAAAGTGCCCTCGAGGCTGCGAAAAAATCGGTCGAATTACAGGAAGCCTATTACAATTGGGATACCCTGGCCACGGTGTATCAGAAAATGGAAAAATGGGAGGATGCACTCAAGGCTGTAGAAAAAGCTCATGAACTAGCCGATGATCAGATCAAAGCCCGGTACGAGAACAAAATCCAGCAGATAAAGAAGGCTATAGAAAAAAATAAAGAAAAATAAAAGTGTAAGGATATCTTTCCCCATTATGTCGAAGTACAAAATTCTGACTCTCGCATGCCTCCTCATTCTGCTGGGATTTTCATCGGGATGGGCCGAAGGGGAAGTTCTTGATGTCAAAACCTACATTTCTCAGGACGATGTGCATCCGGGAGGAGTTATCGACGTTGCTTTTCTCCTGGACATCATTCCAGGCTGGCACATCAATGGTCCTGAGCTGGCCGATCAATTCCTGATAGCATGTACCCTCATGATCGATGAGGATGACACCGTCGAAGTATTGGAGATTTACTACCCTGTTCCTGAAACTCGGGCCTACAGTTTTTCTGAGGTTGAACTCCAGGTCTATGAAGAGAAAGTTGTTTTGGGAGCACGCATCAAAGTCGACGAAACAATAACCCTGGGAAAGAATGTATTGAAGACCAGCTTTTTATACCAGGCCTGCGATGATGTGTCGTGTATGGCTCCGGAAACTCTCGAATTCGAAATACCCTTTCAGGTGGTTCCGGCTTCCAAAGAGATTAAACAGATCAACAAGGAAATATTTTTGCAGATAAAATTCCGTTAGCAGGTCGGACAGCAGCCGCCCGTCGAACAGGAGCCGGAGGAACTACCAGAAGAAGACTGACCCATCCTGAAACTGAAAGAACTCAAGGTCTTTTCAATTTTTTCGCTCCCGCATTTGGTGCATTTTTTTGCGTTTGAATCTGCCGTCACACCCACCAGAAGGTCGAAATTGTTACCGCAATCTTTGCAGTGATAAGAGTAAATAGGCATCTTTTTTCCTCGCTTGACTTTATATCACCAAATTATTATACTTGCTAATAGCAAATATTGTCAATGAGAAATATATTGGGCGATGAGAGGTTGATTGCCATTCTCGGGGAAATCGGAAAAGGGATCCTGGTTCATGAACACAAGATAAGAAAAAAGCTCGGCCTTACCGAAGCAGAATACAAAGGGATTCTTTGCATCGGTGAAGAGGAAAAAATAACATGTCAGGAATTTTCTAACCGCATGGATCTATCCGTATCCAGAGGGAGTCGTGTTGTCGATCGTTTGTGCGTGAAAAAAATCATAAAAAGAGTGGACTGCGATTCGGACAGGCGGTGCAAAAACATCTGGTTGACGATTAAAGGGAAAAAAATCCGCCAGGAAATCGCAGCGGAAATCCAGAATATCGAAGATGTCCTGACTGCTGGATACCCCGATGCCAAGCTTATTCTGTTGAAGAGTGATTTGAAACGCCTTTGCGGACAACTCTGATTTCTTTCCAAGAAGCTGGGATTTTGCTATTCTATGGTCCTTCCTAGAATAAAGCATCCAGCACTATGAAAGAAATCGAGCACATCATTATCGGCACCGCCGGCCAT
>DAOVBT010000334.1 GCA_030670375.1 Candidatus Aminicenantota bacterium
GGAAATAGCCGTCGAAGAGAATATTCCCCACGTCTGTGACGGTTCCAATTTTGAAGATACATTCGATTTCCGGCCTGGAATCCGAGCTGCACAGGAACTCGATGTGCGCTCTCCTTTGAAAGAGGCTCGACTGGGAAAAAAAGAGATTCGTGTTCTCTCGAAGAAACTGGGACTGCCTACTTGGAATAAGCCCTCCATGGCTTGCCTTTCTTCCCGGGTTCCCTATTTTACGCCCATCGATAACGAGAGTTTGCGTCAGATAGATTCGGCAGAAGAGTACTTGAGAACCAAGGGATTTTCTCAACTTCGAGTCAGGCATCATGGCCAGATGGCCCGGATCGAAATTGATCCGAGGGATTTTTCTGTGATTATGGAAAAACAGACCAGAGAAGAGATCGTGGCGAATTTGAAAAAGATCGGGTATCTTTACGTTACTCTCGATCTTACCGGTTATCGAACCGGAAGCATGAATGAGCCCATCCTGGACAAGGGCTCGTCCAGCCAAAAAAAAACCGGATAATCAAGCTCGATGAAAGCGCCTGGGGAACCGATGCTCAAACCCAAACCGCTGAAAGGTTTTTACCATCGAAGAGCCGTCTACGTTCCTGTCGATCCTCCCTCCGGAATCTTTGGGGATGTGTTGAAAAAAAGGGCTTCGAGGGAAAAAGAAACTCCTTTTGGCCGTTTCTTTCTTTTGGATAACACAGCCGTGCTGTACCGTTGCATCGGTGCCTCTTCAGCTGTCATCGGTCTGGAACATCTGATTGCAACGGGGGCCAAAGAGATTTTGATCCTTGGATTCTGCGGATCGCTGAATCCGGATTTTTCTTGCATCGATGTTGTCAGCATAAACAAAGCCTACAGCGAGGAAGGGACATCCAGACATTATATTCCCGGGAAAAAGATCTTTCATTCATCAGGCCCCTTGCGACAAAGGATCGAGGACAGCCTGGTCGAGAGAAATTTGCCCTTTTTGCAGGGAGTCACGGTTTCAACAGATGCACCCTTCAGAGAAACCAAGAGCTGGCTGGAGGACAAACAAAAGAAGAGAATCGACGTCGTGGACATGGAGGCATCGGCTGTTTTTGCCTTGGGAGAGTATCACGGCATTCCGACGGCCGCCTTGATGGTCGTCAGCGATGAACTGGCGGGAAAAAAGTGGAAAAATGTGTTTAAGTATCCTAGACTGAACGCGCAGATAAAAGAATATTTTTTTCCGTTTTTATGAATAGTTCAGGCTACTTGCCACAGCCATTGTTTTTCATCCAATCATCTAATACCTTGATTCCAGCATTGTATGCGTCGATCTCATTCTGCCGATAATTCTGTGCATTGTTCATCCAGGTGACAAAACCACCTGTTACATTATCTCTCGCCCATCGGCATTTCGCTTGATGTGTTTTTTCGTGTGCGCAGTCTGATGTTCTAAATATTGGTGGTTTACTCTGGTAATACGATTCATTCACGTTGATCCCACAACCGGCATGAGTTTGCATAGGAGATGTCGCACCTCCTTGTTCTCCATAGCCAAACATTCCCTCTATGCGTTTTGCATATTGGAATCCATCTTCGCCTGGATGTGGCTTATTGTTCACAAAAGTATCCCTTATGGTTTCTAATTCATTCTTGAGTGCTGCCGCTTTGCCACAATCCGGATGGGGATCATCTGAATCTGCATCTGAGGCCGAAGGTGCTAATCGTTGCCTATCTGCGTTGCCGGGAACAGCAGTCCCCTCTGATGGATCTGCTTCCGGAGAATCCTCAGAGGATTTGGGTGGACTATCGCAGGGGTCGTCACTGCCCCCTGGCAATATGGGATTGAGGCTGGCTACAAGCAAAGTATCAGGCAATTGAGTTAAGGTAAAGGTGCGGCTGCTTCCGATGTGTTTACAAACAGCATAAAGACATGCCTTTTTGATCATAAGAGCATGCTCGCGGACCCATGATTCTTGATCTTTTAGACTTTCGCCAAAAGCAACTTTTAATCCCGCTGCTAAATGGGCCAGCTCGATAGCATCTTTGAATGCATCATCCCCTGAGGCCTTTTTAGATTTTGAGCCTTCAAGGGTGCGCACTTGATTCACAAGTTTGGAAACTTGCTTGAATAAAACCTGTGCATCACGATAGCGTTGGCTTATATCTGGGAATTGACTCTGGGATTCCAATTTACGGTTCCTCTCGCCGGGTATGCCGACCAAAGTCCAGCCCAAATTTTCCCATGCTGTTCTTCTTATTACGACAATCTCGGGACCGATTGCACCGTAGTTTATAAAGCGGATGTTTGCGAATGCATAAGCGTCAATTTTTGAATCGCCAGCAATAGTTAAATGTGTTTTGTCATCATATTCAAACTCAATACGGTTCTGTAAATTATCTGAAATCGCTATTATCCGATTCTTGCCATCCCTTTCAAGCACATATGGCACAGGGACATATATTTGGTAAAGCGTTTCATGATAACTGGAAGGAAAATACCGGACAAAATAGCCGTCCGGATGGTATGACCAACGCCCTTTTGGAATCTCCCTGCTATCTTCTGTTTCCGTCGGATCCCCAACTAATACAGCCACTTTCTCAAGCTCTTCGTATGTAGCTGATGTCGTTGTAAGCATAGAACGCAGCCTGTTTTCTGCCTCGAGTGTCCGGCGTGCGGGTGCGGGCATGTTTTCCCAAGCCCTTTGACGTATTTCTTCCCCAATCACGCCAAGGGCTTTTCTGTTGAGATCATCAATATCTTTGCGTAATAAGAGCTTTCCTGCGGCATCGCGTAATTCAGGAGACATATCGTTTATTTTGGCATGGGCAAGAATTCCCCAAATAAGGGTTTGGACTGTCGTCTGCGGGATTTCTGGATGAGTAACCGAATTTTGCAATATCTTCTGTATCATGTCTGCCCGAGGACCTTTAAGCGGAGCATAGGCATAACCATCGCCTCCTCTTGGCCCATAAGTTCCTGCGTGCAAACAATAACTTTTGCAATTCAGTTCAAAAAGTCCTGGCCGGTCGAGAATGAATCCATTGTGAGGGCCTCTGTCAAGACGTCTCAATGATGCAAACTGCTCTGGATTGAAGTCATCAAGAAAAGGAACCTCAGTTACCGCATCATCAAGACCGGTTGCAATCGCTGGTTTTGTTTTAGTCAGCTTATTCAGGCTGGGGATCTTATAACTTGCTTCTTTTAAAATCCCCCCAACTTGCGTGCAAACTTCAAGGCTTCCTAAAGCTAGTACCGACATTATTGCTGCAATAAATAATGTAAAGTATGATCTGATTTGAAAAAATTTTCTCATTATCCCTTTCTCCATTAATTAGGTATTAGGATCGCCCTTCCTTCCTTTGTATCGTTCGATGCAACAGGACTGTTTTACGAATTGTTATCCCCTAATCTTGCTTAGAAAAGAATATCAGGGTTTTCGAGAGGTGTCAATTGAATCGATGTGAGATCTCTTGAATTTGGCTTTATAAATTCCCCTTCTTGTAAAAAATCTCC
>DAOVBT010000214.1 GCA_030670375.1 Candidatus Aminicenantota bacterium
TGTTCACATCCTCGGGATTTCGTGCGAGAGGAACGGAGTTATTGACGAAAAAAAGCTGGCAAACAAGCTTAAAGGCAAAAAGGCTGAAAACATCGAACTGGACGAGAAGGGGAATTTCGTCATAACCGTCCAGGGTGGAACCATCAAAGTCCAAGCCGAAGAACTCCTTGCAGAGAGGTGTCTCGAGTGCCCTGCGAATTATCCTGTCGTGTATGACCTTCTTCTTGGTGACAAAACGAAAAAAAAGGTCGATGAGCCATTCAAATCCCTGGAAAAGCTGGAATCTCTTTCAGAGAAGGAAAGATGGGCATTCTGGACCGAGCAACTTGCCAAATGCATCCGGTGTTATGCCTGCCGTTCTGTCTGTCCGATGTGTTACTGCGATGAGTGTGTTGTGGACACGATTAACTTTGCCGTCACAGCCGATACGACAGCCTCTGAAAAGGCCGGTAAGATAAAATGGGTGGAAAAGTCTCCGGTTCCTTCAGAAAACTTCGTTTATCATATGGTCAGAGCTATGCACCTGGCCGGACGATGCATCGATTGCGGAGAGTGTGAAAGAGTTTGCCCCCTGGATATTCCTCTCCGCTTTTTGAATAAAAAATTGGAAAAAGAAGCCAAGGAGCTTTTTGGGTATGAGGCTGGATTCAATCCAGACGAGCCATCGCTTGTTTCCAGTTTTAAAGACGAAGACCCAGAAGATTTTATCAGGTGAGACAATGGACAAGATACTCTTGAAAAAGGCCTTTCCCCAATGGGTGAAAAAACTTCAAGCCTACAGGATATACGCCCCTTCGAAGGACGAGGATATCTGGACCTACGAAACCGTGACTACCCCGGAGGATATCGACCTGGAATTCCTCACAACGGCTTTATCCCCCAAAAAAATCATCTTCCCTCAGAGAGAAGTTTACCTCGAGTTTGAAAAAGCCGACGAAGACAACCCAAAAATTAAAGAAATTCTTCCGGACGATGATCCCACGATCGTGTTTGGCGTGAGGCCGTGCGATGCCAAGGCCCTAACTTTAACGGATAAAGTGTTCGGTGGCGATTTCGAGGATGTCTATTACTGGAAGCGCAGAAATCAAACGATCCTCGTGGGATTGGCGTGCAATACACCCCCAAGTCCCAACTGCTTTTGTTTATCGGTGGATGGATATCCTCACTCAACAGAGGGATTGGATATTCTTCTCACAGACATGGGAGATAAATATCACGTCAAATCGTTAACAAAAAACGGGGAAAAGCTCCTGAATCTTGCCAAAAGCCTTTTCACACCGCCAAAAACCGGAGACAAAAAAGACCTTCAAAAAATTCACGCGGAATCCGAAAAAAAGATAAAAAGGCAGATCAAAAACCTTAAAAAAGTACCCCCTAAGCTGAAAGGGATGTGGGACTCCCCTTTCTGGGATGAGGAAGCCATGAGTTGCCTCCGTTGCGGGATATGCACCTACATGTGCCCGACATGTCATTGCTTTGATATCAATGATGAAGTGCACTCCTCTGTTCCACTGAAAGGCCAAAGGATTCGCACATGGGATACATGTCAATTTCCTGACTTTACCATGCATTCCTCTGGGCACAATCCTAGACCAGACAAAGCTTCAAGATTGAGACAACGCATCATGCATAAATTTCAATATTTTGTCGAAAAGTATGCAAATTATCAATGCACGGGATGCGGCAGATGCATCACAAACTGTCCGGTGGGTATCGATATCATACAAGTTCTGGATAAGGTGAGAGATTATGGATCATAATGCGTATATTCCTAAACTTGCCAAAATCATCGAAATCAAGGAAGAGGTCGGCGGCGCCCGAGCGATCAAAACTTTCCGGACGCAATTCCTCGAGGACAACGGATTTTCCCACCAGAGTGGTCAGTGCGCGATGCTGTCCGTGTTCGGAAAGGGGGAAGCGATGATCTCCATTTCCTCCTCCCCTCTCGAAAAGGATTACTTGCAGTTCAGCATCCTGAAGATGGGACGGGTAACTTCTGCCCTTCACGAAACTCAGGTCGGAGATATCATCGGAATCAGAGGTCCTTATGGAAACAGTTTCCCGATCGAAAAATGGAAAGGGAAAAACTTGATTTTCATAGGTGGAGGAATCGGACTTGCGCCTCTCTGGTCGGTCCTTAACACCGCTCTAGGAAAAAAACAGGATTTTGGGAATCTCACACTGTTCTACGGAGCGAGGACTTCCAAAGATGTGGTCTTCAAACAGGAACTGGAGGAATTGAAAAACAAGATGACCGTCCATCTTTCGATAGATGTGGAAGAACCGGATTGGGAAGAGTATGTGGGATTTGTTCCCCTGAATATATTGGATAAAAAGCCCTCACCCAAGAATGCCATAACCATCACATGCGGCCCACCCATTATGATCAAATTTGTGATACAAAACCTCCAAGCTCTCGGATTCAAGGATGAGCAGATTTACACTACCGTCGAAAACAAAATGAAATGCGGAATCGGAAAGTGCGGCAGATGCAACATCGGCCTGCACTACGTATGCAAAGATGGTCCTGTCTATTCCTGGGCCGAGCTTAAAAATTTGCCCCAAGAATATTAAGAATGACTCTAAGTTGGAGGATAACATGAAAAAGAAAAAGAGCATCATGGATAGAATCGCTGACTCAAGTAAGTCCTTTACCACCGGAATTGATGAAAAAGACATAAAGTATTGGGTAAAAATTTACATAATGGGCAAGGCATATAAGGTTCCGGCCGGACTGACCATCATGCAGGCTATGGAATTTGCAGGCTATAGGTTCATTCGATCTGCAGGATGTCGGGCGGGTTTCTGCGGTGCCTGTGCGACGGTGTACAGAAAATCAGGAGATTATAAGCTTCAGACCGCAATGGCATGCCAGACAAGAGTTGAAGATGAAATGTTCTTGGTTCAAATTCCTTTTTCCCCTGCAGATAAGGCCATCTATGACATCAATAAAGAACAATACAATGTCAATGTTTTGCTTAAACATTATCCAGAACTAGCCCGGTGTGTAGCCTGCAATACGTGCACAAAATCGTGCCCTCAGGATCTGGAAGTCATGGATTACATCCAAGATGCTATTAGAGGTGATTTTGAAGCCATTGCAGACAAGTCTTTTGACTGCATCCAATGTGGGCTTTGTGCGATAAGATGTCCTGCAGAGCTCATTCAATACCACATAGCTCAACTGGCAAGAAGAATGTATGGACGTTACGGAACCCAAGAGCCAGAGCACCTAAAAGCCAGGTTAAAAGAAATGAAAAAAGGGAAATATAAGGATGGATGGGATAAATTTTTTAAAGCCACTGCCAAAGAACTTAAGAAAATGTATGCGGAAAGAGAGAGGGAACAAGATTGATAAAGGAGGAGAAAAATGTCTGAAATAAAATTTATTAGAGGCTATCCAGAAAATTTGCGTGAACTTATTAACATAGTGAATAAAACGAGGATGGAGAGAAAAGACTATACTCCCCCTGCTATGAGCATGAAAGAAAGGGAAGATGTGCTACAACTTCATCCTGATTATGCCAAGGGAGGCAAAAGGAAAATTTCCCTAGGACAGAATAAAGGCGATATGGGCCCTAATGAAGTTGTGGACCTTCTTGAAGCCTATCCTCTTGTGGAAGAAAAAGAAATTGATCTTTCCAAAATTGACTATGATACGGATATTTTAATCATAGGAGGCGGCCTGGCCGGGACAACCGCAGCCATCTGGGCAAATGATCAGGGCATTCCTGCAGAAAAAATTCTCCTTATCAATAAACTCAGGCATGGTGATGCCAACTCGATGATGGCAGAGGGAGGAACTCAAGCAGCTGATCGCTCAAACGATTCTCCTCTCATACATTATTTGGATGCCATGGGAGGAGGGCATTTTACCAATAAACCCGATGTCCTCAAAGCCCTTGTGGAGGATGCCCCCTTTATAATGCGTTGGCTTTTAGAATTAGGGGCCATGATTGATAGAGAAGACAATGGGGAATTTACAGAAAAGTGGGGAGGCGGCACATGTCGAAGAAGAATGCATGCTTGCCGTGATTATACAGGGCTTGAGGAATTAAGAGTGATAAGGGACGACTTCAAAAACAGAAAAATCCCAAGCTTAGAATTCTACCCTGCCATTGAGCTCCTCACTGAGAAGGAAGGAAGAGTGGCAGGAGCCCTGCTATGTAATCTTGAAACAGGTGAATACAAAATTGTTAGAGCAAAAGCTACAATCCTTGCAACAGGAGGATTCGGAAGATTGCATATAAGAGGCTTTCCCACTACCAATCATTATGGAGCGACCAGCGATGGGGTTGTCATTGCATACAGGGTCGGGGCTAAACTGAGAGATGTGGATACAGTACAATATCATCCTACGGGAGCTGCATACCCACCTCAGATAGTCGGTCTTCTTCTTACTGAAAAACTGAGGAGCATGGGAGCTCAACCCGTCAATATAGATGGAGAAGCATTCGTTTTTCCGCTCGAGCCAAGAGATGTGGAAGCCTCTTCTTTCATAAGAGAGTGTTATGTAAAAAATAAAGGCATTCAAACCCCTACAGGTATGCTGGGCATCTGGCTCGATACACCCATGATCGAAATCAAAAATGGGGAGGGAACCATTGAGAAGGCTTTTCCTGGAATGAAAAGAATGTTCGAAAGATTTGATATTGACATACGAGAAGATCCGGTTCTAGTCTTTCCTACCTTACATTATCAAAATGGAGGAGTTGAAACAGATCCCGAAGGGAAAACAAATGTAGAAGGACTTTTTGTATCAGGTGAAATATCCGGTGGAGTCCATGGCA
>DAOVBT010000062.1 GCA_030670375.1 Candidatus Aminicenantota bacterium
CCCCTGCTCCGTTCGACCTTTTTTTGGGATCGATTGCCACTTGTGTCGGCTTTTATGTTCTAGCTTTCTGCCAAAGCAGGGGCTATCGAACGAATCAGATTTCTGTTTCGATGCAGATGCAAAAAAGCAAAGAAAAAAAAATGATCGACAAGATCAGCTTTGAAATTCAGCTCCCGCCTGAATTTCCCGATAAATACATAAAAGCGATCATTAAGTCAGTGGATAGCTGCGCGGTGAAAGCCCACATGGTCGATGCCCCAGCCTTTGAATACGTGGTCAATATAAAAAGTCCGGATTAATCAGGAACTTTGTTTCAATCGTACAACTGGGGATGCCAGAGATAATAAAAACCGCTCTTTAAAGATTGAGCCACTTCGCGGAAGCTGGCGCTTTCCAACAGAGACTCGCTCTTGAGAAACGTGGCATAAATATTGGTTTTTCTATTGGGGAAATATGTGTACGAGACAACGTTGGCTTCTGGAAGGGAGGCAAGGTCAAGGATAATTTTGAGGGCCTTATCAAAATATCCTATTTCGTCGATCAATTTAGCCTCGAGAGCTTGTGATGCCGTCATCACTCGTCCATCAGCTATTTTTTTTAAGTCTTCGAGCGAAAGATGATCTTTTCTGTTTTCATACACAACATCCTGAAAATTTTGATGATATTCATCGACGATCTTCTGGAATACATCGCGTTCCTCAGGGGTCATTTGGCGAAAAACACTTCCCGAATCCTTGAGTTCTCCGGATTTGATGACATGGACTTGGATCCCGACTTTTTCAAAAAGTCCCTCGAGATTGGGAAAAAGGGAGATGACGCCGATGCTTCCAGTCAGGGTGGACGGATGGGCGATCAAAAGATCGCAGGCCGATGCGATGTAATACCCGCCAGAGGCAGTCAGTCCCATCATCAAGGCCAGCACTGGGATACCTGTCCTTTTTTTGAAATTCAGGATTTCATGATAGATAATATCGCTGGCAGTGACTTCACCACCCGGTGTGTCCAACCTCAGGATAATCCCTTTCACCATGTTATCCTCAGCGGCCTTTTTTAATCTGTAGTAGACTTGGGACAGAATGTCTCCCTCTTTATCGAAGACACCCCGTTTCATCGAGGAAACGATCACGCCTGATATATCCAAAAGAAGTATTTTTTCTTTAGCACGGCTTTTGATAAGCACCACTTCCTGCATTTGTTCTTTGCCCATAAGATCTAGATGAAAATGTGGAGAACAGGCGGATAAGACAAATATCAGGACCGTTATTCCAATCCCGATTCCGATTTTGTTCATGTTACCTCCAGAAATTGAAAAATTCTCAGCCTGAATTATCCAGGCTCACATTTAATTATAGCATATTCAAGTTGACTTAAATTTCCCCTGATGGTATAAATGTTACCTGTTGTTTGAACACCCTAAGACGGGGAATCACGGAGGGGTGAAATCTCGTATTAAGGGAGTGAGGATGAACAAAATCAAGGAATTTATCCTCAAGCACTTCGAAGTTTCTCTGATCATTTTGATACTCGCGGGAATCCTTGCCATTGTCTTTCTTGTGCACTATAAGTTTTCCTTTCTTAATTTTTTCTTCCTTCCGGTGATTCTTTCGGGTTATTTTCTGGGTAAAAAAAGTGCCGTGCTGACCGGCATTTTTTGCATACTTCTTATGGTTCTTTATCTTCTGTTTTTTAAAATGTTGTTTGGTACAGGCCCTGGTCTCTCTCTTGATTCGGCAATAAACCTCATCACTTGGGGAGGCTTCCTGATTCTGACAGGTGCGATCATCGGAACCGTTTCCGAACAAAGGGAAAGCAAAATACGCAACCTAAGGCGTTCCTACTTCGGGAGTCTGGAGATTTTGCTCAAATACATGGAGGTTGCCGATGATGTGAAGCCTCGCTCTCTGCGTGTGGCTCTCCTGGCTGGGAAGATGGCGGAAGCGGCAGGCTTAGAAAAGAGAGAGGCCGAAAACATCAAATCTGCTTCTTTGCTGTATGAAGCGGGGGACCTTCAGTCCAGCCTTCCGTTTTTTGGTGAAGTGGTCGACTTTATGGCGGCAGAGACGGAACCATCGGAAAGTCACTTGAGCGATAGAGAAAACGTGATGCTCAAATCCACAGCCTCTCTTTTAAAGGAAGTGGAGCCTATTCTTTACAGTTATTACCTTCACTATGTCCAGGAGGCCCACATCTTGGACAAGGACCTGGATAAGATTCCGATCGGAAGCAGCATCGTTGCTCTTGCCGACATCCATGATAGGCTGGCCTGCAATGTTCCGCCTTTGCAGGACATCGAGGAATACCAGTCAAAGAAAGGGATCGAGAAGCTGAGGGGTCGTGCCTTTCCTCATGTGGCCATCTATGCCCTCCACGAAGCAACCTCATCTTCGGAAAAGTCTGAAAAATAGAAATGCCCAAATTCTCGGTTGTTGGTGTTGATATTGTATTGATTTGCTTATGGACCTGTATCCCAATTTTAGTAAAAAGGGGAATGTGCCATTATCATGCCCCGACTTTGCTCGATGATGTCAAAACCCTGGTCTCGCGAGCGAAAAAATTTTCGCAAAAGTAAAAAAGAAAGGGCTTATTTTCCGGGTGTGATGATTCTCAAGGCCTGAGGGAGAACGTTCACCTCGATTTGGTCTTTTATCCCCCATAATTCTCCGTGATACTGCATGGCGAGATTTTTGCCCTTGAAGATGATTTTTTTGGCTTTGAAGTGTTTCTGTGTCCTCTGGAGAAGACCGAGATAGATGAGCGGGAAAAGAAGCGTGTATTTGAGACCGCTCATTTCGAAAAAAGAAACATCCACGTAGCCATCATCCAGTTTTGCCCTTGGGGCGGCTCTCCATCCATATCCGAAATGTTTTGATTTGGCAACCACACAATCCAGTGCCTTTAGGTTTACCTTCATCTGTTCGAAACGCTTTCCCGAATCATCCACCCCATCGATCAATTCCACTTCTTGTTGTTTCATCGGAAGCTTCGGCATGATCTTTGCCGCATAGATGTGGCCCCAAAAACCGGGAATATCTTTTTTGAGTTTTTCATGAGTAACCTGGGCGAGGGCCCCAATACTCCCGAAAGCGGCCCATATCCCTTCTATTTCGAGGAGGTCGATTTCCTGTGTTTTGCCTTCCTTGATGCATTGAATCGCCTTTTTCACATTTTTGGGAATCCCCAAGGATTGGCGGAAGGCATTCCCGCTGCCTAGAGGTATGATTCCCAAAACGACATTTTTTCGGTTTTGGCATTCGATCATGCCTTGGATAACATCGGCAATCGTACCATCGCCCCCTGCGGCCACGATGATATCATGGTCTTTACATAATTGTTTGACCGCTTGGATTGTGGCGGATTTGTCTTCATAGGAATCGATAATCTGTCCGGGTAAATTTTCCTGGATGTATCTTCTCAAGAGTTTTCGCCTCTTCCACTTTTTATTGGCTGCACTGGGATTGATGATGCAGACTAGCTTTTTTTCGCCCGAAGAGGACTGCTCATATTTTTGCATGTGTTTTTCGTCCCGAAGGAAAAGGGATTAAATCATATTCTGACAGAAATGCAGGGCCTCGTAAACAGAAATATTCGATTCATTCGCGTAAACGGAGCATATCTTTGAATCCGGCGTCTAATTTGTAATGCGGCCGGAAGGCCAATTCTTTCTCTGCCTTAGATGAGGAAAAAAGCCATCGAGATTTTGCCATGGCATTCCAAACCCTCCGTCCGAAATAGAGTTTTCTAAATCCTGCAGCTCGGAGGATGTCCGCAAGCCAGGCCAAGGAATAAATGAGATTTTCGGGGATCGGGAGATAAAAGGAATTGCCCAACACGATTTTCTTGAGGGTGAGAATAATTTCTCTCCATGAATATCCTTCCCCATCGGTCAAGTAGTAGGTTTGGCTTTGGGCCTCGGGGGATTCCGTCGCCAGGAGGATACCTCGGATTAAATCCTTGATGTAAATCAGGCTCGTGGATTTCCCCTCATCCTTTAAGAGAGGTGCGATACGCTTGTGAATGAGCCCGATCAAGATTTCGGTCTCTTGTTGCCGGGCTCCGTATACGTTCGGAGGGCGGATAATGGTTGCGGGGAGCTTGTCCCAAATTTCCTTTAGCGCTTGCTCTCCCTTGAGCTTTGTCCGGCCGTATTCGGAGGCAGGATTGGGAGAGTGAGTTTCATCGAAATACTGCCCGGGAGGAGTCGGGCCAGCAACGGAGATGGAGGAGATGTACACAAAACGTTTGACCTCTTGATTTTTGCGGAGACAGGCGTTAGCCAGGTCTCTGGTCAATCTGTGATTGGCCCTATCGTAGGCTTCAGGAGGAGCAGGACGAATCCGGGCTGCCAGATGAAATATGTAGTCCTGGCCCTCCACTGCACTCTCCAGCACATCTTGATTGTCTAGGTGGCCTCTATGGATACGCACAGGCATTTTTTCGATCGCGCCTGTTTGGCTTTGCGGTCTGGCCAAACAAGTGATGTCCCATTTTTTTTCAACCAGAGTTTCCAACAAGTGACTCCCGATAAATCCTGTGGCTCCGGTGATAAGGGCTTTAGGTGGCATTGGGCTTTCCTTTCCTTTTTCGGGTTCGCAAACTCCGCAGGATTGATATATTTGCGATGGCTATCAAGATAACAAACAAAGCAATCAGCAAATAATCAGGGATTTGTATCTTGTAGCCGACATACGCTAGGATGATAAATCTCGGAAAACGGGAGAGAAAAACAGCTAAGATGTACCAAGGCAAGGGATATCGGGCGAGTACTACCAAAAAACGCAGAGGATAAAACGGGATCGGAGAGATTCCTGCAACCCATAGAGTCAAAAATGGGACTTTGTTGAAAAATTGGACTGTTTTTTGTAGGGCCTTTTTTTCTCGCAGTTTTGTGAAGATTCTCAAGTCAGTTATATATTTGAAGGCAGAGTAATTCAGCATCTCGGTAAACAGCGTGCTGGGAATGGCTACGAGAGCGACTATGAGGGGATGGTAGAATTTTCCGAAATACAGCAGGACAGGCTCATGAGGTACAGTAGCGATAAGGAACTCGGATGGAAAGCTGTAGAAAAAGAGCACCCACAAGCTTTTGCTTTCTTGTAGGCTCTTCGAGGCGGCCCATACAATCAGTAAGGCCAAAACAAACGAGATCTGGAGAGCAAAAAGAAAGGTTTTTATCCAAGGAGGATATTTTGATTCCTCGTTACTTACCGGATTCATCCCTCATCTCTATCTCTGAGGTCTCTAACAGACGGATGGTTTTGGGCATGGGGGGATCGAACTTGCCGTTCCCGTCCGCGTCGATAAAAATCGGGTTGGTCACAGCATACGGAAGCGTGGCATTTTTCCGCAGTCCGTACCTAGCCCTTGCCTGATGGACGGGAAACAGGCTTTTATCGCCCAGGACTTCTGCTGCGATGTAACAATCCTTTTCAACCGGCAAAGAGATATTTCCGGAAAATTTCACGACGGGATTGGTTTGGAATTCGACAGGGAATACAATTTTTCTTTTGCCGTTTATTATCAGCCTGACTTCTCCGACCGAAACCCAAGGCGCACTCTCCACGTTTATCCGGATATCCACTTTTCCATCTTTGGCCGTGAAATAATCGCCCGGGATAAACGTGTCATTTATTTTAAAATCAACGATGGGCCCGTTGGTGGCGAAAGAATGGCCTTTTTTCATCGCTTGAATGAGGGTAGCCACATCCAGGTCGTCTCCCTTTTTTCCGTTGTAGTAGACATAAGTACGGGAATAACCGGGTTGTCCCCCGTCGATGGTATGGCTGTCCGAGGATGCAACGATCGGGAAAAAATAGCCTCGGTTCATGAGGTTGAGCCAGTCGGTGATGGCTTGTTCATTGTTAGAATAAAGATAGGGTCCGTTTAGGGCTTCCAACACATCGAAGTTCAGATCAAGATTTTTATCAGAAGTGGATGCAGATTCTGGATCGAGAGCGAAGTTGTTAAAGTACCCGATTCTCCCCGACCGGGGATGGTTCACTTGCAGCAGGGCCTCGGGATCATTTTTCCTGCTGTCTTGGAACAGCGGTGTGGCGGTCTTTCTGTGAGGGTATATCGCGCCGTTGTTTTGTTCATCCTCCCTGTAAAGGAGAGGGTAGGTGTTGTAATGAATCACCCCTCCGGTGGTCACCTCATTTCCCACGATAGTGGCAAGATATTTATTCAAACCGAGCTTTTTGAGTGTCGGCAGATAATCATTGATATAATTGTGATCGGTGGCAACCGCCACGTCAACTCCCTCAGCCACTACGGATTTGATTCTTTCCGCAATGTCCACCGTACCGTCCGAATAGATGGTGTGCATATGGGGATCCACAGAGATAAGATTTTCTGTGTTGACCACTTTGTCTATCTGGAACACCAGTTCCTCGGTTCCATCCTGGAAGATTTCAATGATTTTTGTTGCCATCGTGTATTCCGGGCCTCGGGATGCGTAAGCAAGGTAGTTGCCCGTAGGAAGTCTGACTTCGAGACCCCCCTCTTCGGGGAACCCCGAGTTTTTAAAGGTCTCCCAACGTTTTCCCGTCTCCATCGGATTTTCGGGCTCGAAATAGGGTGATTTTGTCGGATCGAGACCGATAAAGGTGACTTTTCCCGGGACGTATTGGCCATCTCTGTTTTGGATTTTAACCGTGATTATTCCGTGCGGAGGATCGTTCAGGACGCAGTGATTTTCCTGGTCGGCTTCGACCTGGAACAACGTCTCGTCGACAGCGGGAAAAAAGTTGGTCGTCACGTTGTAGAGCCCTGGAGGGAGGGGAATTTCCAAAGCATAAGGTTTTTGCAAAAAAGTTCGATAAAAAACGGATCGGGAGAGAACATCTCGGACGATGATTTCTGTCAAATCTCTATCCTGGCTCTCGAAATAGATCGTTGCCTTTTCTGTCGGCCTATCCAGGATTTCATAGAGATCCTGCATCAGTTTTCCTCCGTCCGTATCGGTTACAAGCAAGAATTGGACATCAAAGGATTCTCCAGGTTCCAGTGTTCCGGGAACCGGGCCAACATCTGTGCTGAGAGAATTTTGTTTCAGGTATCCCAAAAAATGATTCTTTTTTGGGTAAATCCTGAAGTTCAATTCCGGATGCCTTTCCTGGTGAAATGGGCTGAAGGAATAGGTATGGCTTGCATTGAAATACAACGAGAAAGACAGATCCTCTATTGAAAACTTCCCGGTGTTTTTGATGCTCGATTTTAATTCGATCTTTCCTGACTGAGGAAGAATCCGATACTTCGTGATGATCTGAAACTTAACACCATTGTCCCCTTCGAATGGTGCGATAGCCTGCACCACCATCGGGCCATCTGCTCCTTTCGAGGAAACAGGCTGTATGGAGGTATACTTGACGTCTTGTTTTTTCTCGTCGATCCAGACGTAAGGTGTGCCTGCAATCAAATCACCGACCGCGTTTTTTCCGGCAGGGACAAACCCGATGATACTGCCCATCGCATCAGCTGCCGGATAATTGAGGATGGATTGAAGAGTACGAGAGGACCCTCCGATTAGGATCAGGTATTTTCCATCCGAGACAAGATAATCGCCGTCCTCGACCGAAGTGCAGAAATTTTCTGGGAGATCGCCTTTTTCGGTTATTTTTTGGATGGTGAACTCTTCGCCCAAAAGAAAGGAACCCAAAATCAACATCACAGACAAGCAAGATAGGATGAATTTTTTCATGTTATGTCTCCTTTTATTTTTCTAATGGGATTTTTTGCGTATCGTAAAAATAATAACAATATACCAAACTTTCGATGGGGTCAAACATTGCCAAGGTTTGACCCCTATGAGTTGTTTCGTTAGAATGAGCTTGGAAATCATGAAAAATCTGGACAGCATACATGTTCTTGAAGGGAAAAGATACCTGTTTTTCGTAGAAACGTCCCAGAATATGGATGATTACCAAAAGTATGAAGATTTGAGACAAGAGATTTGGAAAGATCCTGGCGATCAAATGGCTAGCGTCCGAAACATGCGCAGCGAAAATTACTTCGACAGAGGGAGCACCATTCTAACGGGAGTCTTTGTGGAGGATGAAAAAGGTAGTTTCCCGAAAGATCGGGATCACTTTGTGGGTTTTTCATATGGCTTTGTGGGCGTTCGGGATAAAGAATTGGGTTTCCGGTCCTCGGCGAATTTCATCTTTTATTCCAAATACTTGG
>DAOVBT010000355.1 GCA_030670375.1 Candidatus Aminicenantota bacterium
AAGTCGTTGCCGGGATAAACGCAGCCGTTTCGTCTCGACTTCCATAACTTGAATTCTGTGTTTTCCCGATCAAAACCCCTACGACTTGAAAAGGGACGGAATTCAAGGTGACCAAACTCCCCACGGCCGGCTCATCCCCAAAGAGTTCCTGTTTAACCGTCGATCCAAGGAAAATAGATCGTTTTTTATGTTCGATGTCTATCGGATCGAGAAACCGCCCTCCCCTTTCCGGGATGGTGTTCCTCATTTCCCCATAAACAGGATACACTCCCCGCAGATACACGGAATAGGTATTTTTTTCGCTTTTCAATTGCACGCTTCCTCGCGCATATTCAGGGCTGATGTGTTTGATCTGGGAAATTTCCCTTTTGAGAAGAAAAGCATCGTCCTCACGAAAACTCAAGCTTCTTCCTTTGTTGAGCCCCTCGAAAGGCATGCTTGTCCTGCCCGGCCAGAGGATTATCAATCCTTCTCCCATGCCATGAAAACTTTTTTTCATCTGTCTTCCAAGCCCAACACCAAATCCCAACAGAAGGACGACAGAAATGGTTCCCCATGTGATCCCGAAAATGGTCAAAAAGGTTCTCAATTTTTGGGATCGGATATCCCGGAAAAATTGAGATATGAACATCAAGGATTTCATTTGATTTTCTTTGGAGGATTTTCCACGACTTCGTCCCCTTGATTGAGGCCCTCAAGAATTTCCACATTTATGCCGTCACTCAGGCCGGTTTTTATTTCCTTTTTTTCGATCTCGCCGGCTGCATTTCGCACCTCGACATAAGTACGATCCTCCTCAAATACGACCAGTCTCTCTGGAATAAACAAGGTATCCCCTGCCTTATTGATCAAAAGTTCGGCATTGGCAGAATACCCCGCCCTTATGACCTTACTCCCTCTTTTTGTGATTGCGATCTCCACATCAAAAAGAGTGGCATTTTCCTGCTTTTTTGCTTTTGGGGAAATCCTGGACAGTATGCCCCAAATATCCTCATCTGGAATGGCCCCTATTTTCAGCTCTGCTTCCATGCCCTGTTCGAGTTTTCCCACATCGATCTCATCCACCGTGCCTTTGAAGATAAGATTCTCCATATCTGCCAAAAGGAGCAATTCGGTTCCTGCTTGGTAGGGAGTCAATGGAACGACGGGATCTCCTTCATTGACTCTTCTTTCCAGAACAGTCCCGGCCACCTGTGATTTGATGACCGTATCCACTTGACGATCCGCCACCTTCGTGCTCCCTTGATCGATCAAAGCCAGTCTTTCCTGAGCCATATTTAGTCTCAGTTTGAACTGTTTGTAATCGTTTTCTGCTATGTCAAAATCCCTTTGGGAGATCAACTGCGATTCCAGGAGTGTTTTCATTCGATCATACTCACCTCTCGCCCTTTCAAAATTGTTTAGAGCGATTTCAGAATTCCTTTTGGCTTCAGCATATTCGAGAGGCGTGGGATCAGGTTTGATCTCCATCAGGGGGTGACCTGGTTTAACAAGATCCCCGACTTCGACAAAAACATGTTTGACGATCCCGGAGATTTTAGATTTCACAGCAATTTCTTTTTTCGGTTCAATACGGCCGATCGCAAGAGCTTTTTCGACGATGTCTCCCCGTTCAACCGTTATCAAACGAATCCCGTTTTCTTTGCCATTGCTTTTGGTTTTGGCTGCAAAAAACACAGCCACCGCTATAACCATGAGGATTATTACCACTATCAGAATCTTCTTAAACATAGAGGCCTCCACTCATGTATTCTCTCAATGATATACGCACAGGGGTAGGAAAAAGTTCCCGATTATCCATAAGGAGGGATAATCGAACTGATAGGGAACAAAAAGATCAAGAAGGCAGATTTATGTACCTTCTTTTATTTTACTCTTCGATTTCGATGGCAAACGGTTGACTTTCCCACACGCCATGAAGATTGCATCTTTCTTTGGCAATAAGATCGTGGCCATGATCGAGAGCCACGACAAACTTCACTCTAGGAACGGTCAATCGCGGTTCCAAGCTGACTCTTGCCAAAAATGTGTCACCGGAAAAAAGTTCGATCCACTCGATAAAGTGACCGTTTTCATTGGGATGTGCCAGCAATTTTCCGACTTCAACACTCACTTCAAACGGTTCCCCTTTTTTTACTATTGCCGGTGCCTCGATGATCGGTGTATGCTTTTTTTCCAGATCCGTCATCTCCTCGATATTGTCAGATTTGGCTTTATTCAGTCCACAAAAAAGATCTTCTTCACACGTCATGGTTCACTCCTTTAAATTCAATTTCATCTTATTATTGCGATATCTGTGCCAATCAATATCACTGTTGTAACTTATTGAGATTAATCGTTATACGAAAATTATGGCAAGATTCAACTACCGAAATATCATGATTCTTCGGTATTTCGGTAAGGAATAGAGATTATTTTTTTGTTTCCGTCTCTTTTTTTTCGTCTTTTTTTTCTTTTTTCCAATAGTCCATACAGTCCAAGTTGCAAAAATGGAGAACGTACTCCTCCCCTTCTGCATGCACGGCTGTGGCCTTCGGAATCATCTTCTTGCACACATGACACGCAATTTTTTCTTCATTCTCGTTCATCGTAAATCCTTTCCTCTCCATTATAGCAGAAGTATCTTAAAATCTATCAGGATTTTTAAAACCGTCAGGCCAGTTCATCAAACACCTGGACTAAAGCAATAAAGGAGTAATTGTTGTCCTTCTGTTTAATCCTTCCAAAAAAGAGCTGGGCGTCATGGACAAAGGCAACGATCCATTCCTCAGCAATGGCATATTCGAAGTACTTTTTTTTATTTGCGAGAGTTTCCAAAGGATAAAGGTCATAACTCATGATGTAGGATAGGCCCGCATGAGCGGACATCGGCACCATATCTCCTAAAAAAAACAACACCTCATTATCTGAGGAAATTTTCACGCATTGGTGATAGGCCGTGTGTCCGGGCGCCAAGAGAACTTCTACTCCTTGTGTGATCGGTGTGTTCCTCTCTATCAGTCTAAGGCAGCCATGCTCTTCCAGAGGGAGGAAGTTGTTGCGCATGTAGCTCGGTTTGTCCCTAAAACAGGGCTCCAGCGCATACTCCCATTCGCCTTTTTGGATGATGTATCGGGCCTTCGGAAAAGTCGGAACCCATTCGCCTTCATCATTTTGGAATGTATTTCCCCCGCAATGGTCAAAATGGAGGTGAGTGTTTATCACATAATCGATGTCTTCGGGATTAAAACCAAGATTTTTGATCTCCCCCAAAAGACCTGGCTCTCTCTCCACAGAGTAAAAATGAGTAACCTTTGCGTCTAGCCCTGGACCGATGCCCGTC
>DAOVBT010000113.1 GCA_030670375.1 Candidatus Aminicenantota bacterium
ACCTGTATAAAACAACTTCTCAGAAATTCTCTGTCTTTTGGCTTTGAAAACATTCACTGGGGCCGCCGCTAAGGACACCTCCTCGACATCCTGTGTTTTCTGGGGAAGTTGACAGGACAGCAAAAAAAATACAAGGATGGATACCACTAAAATTTTCGATCTTGTGCATTTTAACATTTCATTCCTCCGATTATATCAATCATAATCTTCATATCCGACGCCCATGGCTCTGTCCAACTCGGCAACAGCCACGACATAATTGTATAGAGCCTGAGAATAATTCACCTGTGCCTGGCTGTAGGCAGCTTCAGCAGAAATGACATCCAGTGTCGTTGCCATTCCCTCGGAATAATTCAACTGGGTGATCCGAAGACTTTCTTGGGCCTGTTCCGTGTTTTTTTCCTGTGAAAGCAACGTTTCCTTGGCTTCTTTCAGCATTAACACCGCCTGTCTGACTTCGAATTCCACGGCATCTTGGAGAGCCTTTTGATTCAACTCGATTTCCCGGATCATAGCCTTTGATTGCGCAATTTGGGCCGATTCTTTGAATCCGTTAAAAATCGGGATATTCAAGACAAGGTTAACCGTATAAAAAGATGACCAGTTATCTTTCCGGAAATTCAATTTATCCGCCCAGAAACTGTAACTTCCCGATACGGCAAGCGTGGGCAAATATCCTGCCCGAGAAAATTTCAGGGATTCTCCTGCCATTTTTCTCTGGAAGTCAAACTGCCTCACTTCGGGTCTCTGGGCCAACGCAGTGGTTATGCATTCTTCCAGATCGGGCTCCAACGCTTCATAGCTCAGAGCTCCCTCGATTTCCACGGACTGGGAAAAATCCATACCCAGCATGGTTTTCAAGTTGAGTTCGGAAATCCTGAGGTTGTTCTTGGCCGCTATCACTTCAGGCTGCATGTTGGTCAGCCGAACCTCTGACCTTAAAAGATCCATCTTAGAAGCCATCCCCACCTCATACATGTTTTTCACATTTTCCAAGTTTTCTTCTGCAACCCGGACGGCTTCTTCGGCCACGGAAACAAATTCCTTGGCCAGGAGATGCCCGTAAAAAGCCCGTTTGGTGTTAAAAACAGTTACATATTTGGACTGCCTCACAGCCTCTTTTGTTGATTCCAGATTATATTTCGCTTGTTTGAATCCAGAAGTCAGACGTCCGCCCGTAAAAATAGGAAGGGACAGGGACATGGAAAACTGGTAATCTCTTGTGAAGTCGATTTCTACCCGCTGAGGGGGTTCCCCGGGAATAAAGGACGGAAACTCCAGTTCCATCGATTTTTCATCCAGGGTGTGTTGCCCCTGGGCATTCAAGGAAGGCAAAAATCCAGAGGCCGCTTCTCTGAGTCTAGAATAGGCGGCATCGACTCTCTCTTCTGTCGCAAGATGATAGGGATTTTGTGTCAGAGCGATCCGGACACTTTTCTCCAGAGTAAGAGTCAGCCTTTCCTGAGAGAAAGACATTTGTGTAAGGGACACTAGAACAATAAAAATGAGTAAGATTTTTCCCTTCTGCATTTTCAATCTCCTTTTGTGGGCATTTTTTGCCTTTTTATTCCGTTAAGAAAAAAAGAATGGAGCAAATCGGTTGTCTCCTGGATGCTGTATTTTTTATCCTGGATAGGACCTCGGAAGTAAAAACCTCTTAGCAGGGATCCTAAAACAACACGGGCATCATGAACATCCATATCGCGAAATTCACCGGCTTCCACACCTTCCTTGATGATTTCACTTATGACACCTGAAATCTGCTCCATCAGGGATTTGATTCTGGGGGAGATTTCGGGATGAAAATCAGGGTGAGAAACCTGATAATCAGAGTTTTCCTTCATGAGTTTTTTCATTGCTGACTTTTCCATGAATAATATGCGTGAGAGGTTTTTCTTCTTATGATAGGTGGAAATGATGAAGCCTATCAGATCCTTCAATTTTTTTTCTGCGCTTAAGGCTTTCATCTGAATTTTTTTTATCCCGTCATAACTTTCTTTAAAAGAACTATAGATGATTTCCAAAAATATGTCGCTTTTGCTTTTAAAATAGCGATAAAGTGTGGCCTTGGAAAATTGAGCCTCCTCGGCGATATCATCGACTGTAGTAAGCCTGTACCCTTTTTGAACAAAAATCTTTTCTGCAGCCTGGAGAATAAAACGCCTGTTCTCCTCCTGTCGGTGGAGCTCTCTTTCTATTCTTAGGTTTTTCTCGCTCATTTTTGCACCTATTAACCTGGATAATTCATGAATTATCCAGGTTAGTTTCAATACTGAACTTTATAGTTTAATGTCTAAACTCATCAGTTAAAATAGCAGAATTTGTCTCCTCAGTCAATTTTTTGAAGCATTAAATGTCGGTTTGGCGGTGGGCGGCTCCATCGTTATCCCACATATGAGGCAGGCCGTTGCCATACTGGACGAAATCCGCTCCAAAAATCAGGAGCGGGGGTGATATTTGTTATAGACCTCTCTCAGATGTTTTCGACTGACATGCGTATAAATCTGAGTAGTGGTGATTTGGCTGTGCCCGAGCATGAGCTGGACCGACCGAAGATCGGCTCCCCCCTCCAAAAGATGGGTGGCAAAAGAGTGGCGGAGAACGTGGGGGCTGATCTTTTTCCCTAAACCTGCCTGTCTACCATACCCCTTCAGCATCTTCCAGAATCCCTGTCGGGTAAATGCCCTTCCCCTTGACGACAAGAAGAGAGAAGGATTTTCCCTTTTCAGAAGTCTGGACCTGGCCTTGTGAAGATATTCCCTCAAAGCTTCCTGAGCAGAATGTCCAAAGGGCACGATCCGTTCCTTGCCTCCTTTTCCCTGGCAGAGAACATACCTCTGCTCCAAGTTTAAATCCTTGAGTTTGAGGGACACAAGCTCTGATGCACGCAATCCTGTGGCATACAACAACTCGAGCATTGCCTTATCTCTTTGGCCTCGGATGTTTTTTTCCTTTGGTTGTGCCAGAAGATTCTCCACTTCCTGTTCCGTTAAAAACTTGGGCAAATCCAACCAGAGCTTGGGAGTGGAAAGATTTGTCGCGGGGCTTTTGGCAATGAGCCCATCCAACACAAGAAACCGGTAGAAGGACCGAGTGGATGATATAAGCCTTGCTAAAGATCGGGGACTGAGGTTTGCTCGGCTATGGTGATGGATGAATTTTATCAAATCTCCTTCTGTTGCTTTCAACCAAGAGATTTTTTCCTTGTGAAAAAAAAGAAAAAGCTTTTTTAAATCCAAGGAGTAAGAATGTATGGTATTCGGCGAAAATCCTTTTTCCACAGAGAGATAATCAAGGAATATGCGAAGAATATCCTCAGGAGAGGAAGGCTTCTCTTTCATCGAATAAACGGATTCGCCATTTTTTCTTGTCCGACAGATGTTGAAGGGCCATGTCCGGGAAGAACAACTGTATCATCGGGAAAATTGAAAATCCGGTTGCGGATGGAATCTTCGAGCACACTCCAGGAGCCTCCGGGGAGATCCGTACGTCCCACTCCACCGCAAAACAGCAAATCTCCAGAAAGCAGGAATCCATCCCATGATAAACTTATACTACCTGGAGAATGCCCGGGCGTGTGAATGACTTTGAGAAAAAAATGACCTATCGGGATAGTCTCGCCCTCTTCGAGGTATCTATCCGGTTCAGGCGATTTTTTAGCACCAAGAAATAATCCCATGGCTGAAGCAAGGATGTTGTCCAACATTTTGCTATCCGAAGAATGGATACATAAGGGAACATCATATTTCTCCTTGATATCTTTGTTCGCTCCGACGTGATCAATATGGCCATGGGTGTTGATCAAGATAACAGGCTTGAGACTCAATTCACTGATTTTATGGATTATTCTCTCCGGATCAGCTCCAGGATCCACAACAGCACACTCTAGAGTTTCCTCGCAATACACCAGGTAGCAATTTGTCTCGAGCGCGCCGACAACAACCATTTCGTATTTCATCTGTCCCATCATAATTCTTAGCCCTTTTCCAGTCAAGCGCAAAACAGATTGCCCTTCCCCTTTTACTCAACAAAAGCAGCCGGACATTATGGCAAAGAATGCCATTCTTGTTTTTTGGCAAGAAAACATAATATAATCCCTCCAAATGGCTTCCCAACCCTGGCAACTTCAGGTTTTCAAGCGATCCTTGAAAAAGAGGGAAAAACGCGTCATCCTCGAGAAAGAACTTGTCATAAACACGGACTCAGTCAACCTGGATTTGGGTTGCGCTCAGGGGACATTGAGTTATTTTCTTCGAAAAAAGGGAGGGATTTGGCTGAGTGCTGACCAGGATTTTCTCAATCTGAAATCAACGCAAAATCTGCTTCGAGAGAATCTCGTCCAACTCACAGAGGGACCATTCCCATTCAGGAACAACTCATTTGATTCGGTGGTAAGTCTGGATTATCTAGAACACCTCGATGAGGATGATTTCTGTCTCCAAGAAATTCACCGAGTCCTCAAGAATAAGGGGCAGCTTGTTCTGGCAACCCCCCAAACAGGGAAGCTTTTTTGGCTTCATAAACTGAGGTCTCTTCTGGGACTCAAACTGGAATTCTACGGCCATAAAAGAGAAGGCTACAGCCTGCATGATCTTCGGGAAAAGCTTGAAAAGGCTGGATTTGTTTTGCAGAAACACAGGAATTTTTCGCGTTTTATAACGGAATTCTTGGAATTGATCTTGAATTTTGTCTATATCAAGTTTTTCGGCGGAAACGCTCCTATAGACTTGCGAGATGGCCATATACGACCTACGACTTCTGAAGAATTCAGCACTAAAAAAACAACTTTCCGGCTTTATTCTGCGCTCTATCCTCTTGTCTGGCTGATCTCACGTCTAGACAAAGCGTTGTTTTTTCTCAAAGGTTATGGACTCATGATCTGGGCAAAACGAATGGATTGATAGCATCCGATTAGCATGGAGACGAGAAAAAAAATCGGATTTTTCTTAGGGCCAACGCTTTTTCTTTTGGCATATTTTTCGCCCCTTCTTCCCCAAAATCCCAGGGCTCACGACCTTTTGTCTATGTTTCTGTTGATTGTAGTCTGGTGGGTAACCGAATGTATTCCTATCCCGGTTACAGCTCTCCTGATTCCTGTATTTCTCACGACTCTCCGTATCTGCTCGGTCGGAGAGGCCTTTGCTCCGTTTGCCAATCCGATCATCATGCTTTTTCTAGGAAGCTTTGTTTTGGCTCGGGCCATGTGTGTGCATGGCCTGGATCAAAGGCTGGCCTATTCCGTCCTCTCTGTTAAAGGCACCGCCACAAAAAAAACAAGGATTCTTTTTGCGCTGGGACTGACAAGCATGTTCCTTTCGTTATGGATAAGCAACACAGCAACAACTGCCATGATGTATCCGATAGCTTTGGGAGTTTTGGATAGATTCCGGAGTGATAATGAGACAAACAAACAAACCCCGTTCAGTGTCGTTCTCCTGCTTACTCTGGCCTATTCGTCTTCGATCGGCGGCATAGGAACACCGATAGGAAGTCCACCCAATCTTATAGCCATCGGCTTGCTGGAAAGATTGGTCGATTACAGGGTGACCTTTTTCCAGTGGATGATCATAGGTTTTCTCATCATGCTTCCTATGTATATTGTGTTGTTTTTTTTGATGAGGTGGAAACTGAGAAAAAGCAATGGGGAGGTGAGCAAAAAAAAAGCCATTTTTTCCAAAAAAAATCAACCGGACTCCCGTCTTTCCGTTGCTCAAAGAAACGTGTTGATCGCATTTTCTGTTACCGTGTTTCTCTGGGTTTTTCCTGGCTTTGTCTCCCTCGTATGGGGCAGGGAAGCATCCCTATACATCTGGCTTCATGGTCATTTCCCCGAATCTGTGGCAGCCATTATCGGAGCAAGTTTGCTCTTTTTCCTGCCCGTCCGGCTCAAACAGAACAAGTTTACTCTCTCCATAAAAGAGGCTTTACACATTGACTGGGGAACTCTCCTTCTTTTTGGCGGAGGTCTCTCTCTGGGATTTCAAATGTTTGAAACAGGTTTGGCCGATGCCATCGGAAAATTTTTCATCTCCATGGGAGGAAGCTCGGCTAGCTTATCTCTCATCACACTTTTATCGGTAACATTCAGCGTGTTTCTTACAGAGCTGACGTCCAACACTGCTTCTGCCAACATGTTGATCCCGATTATCATCGCGATATCAAACGCCGCATCGATTAATCCTCTGCCTCCAGTCCTCGGAAGCGCCATCGGGTGCAGTTTCGCATTTATGCTGCCTGTAGCAACTCCCCCCAACGCAATCATCTACGGATCGGGCATGATTCGTCTCCCTCAGATGATGAAAACCGGATTTTGGCTCAATGTAGCAGGAATCATCATCATATGGCTCGGCATCCGGTTTCTCATCCCCTCGCTTGGTCTCATTTAAACCTGAACTATTCATAAAAAATGCCGATGCTTTTTTTACTCCAGCAATATCAGGAATTTATCCTGACATTACTGAAAAAACTTTTCAAGAAGAGTCTTTTTATTTTCATCGGCATTTTTGACCCTTCGGGCGAGCCGATCTCACTACATCTGCTTTGTTGCGATCCATTTGCGGTACACTTGTACAGCAGCATGGACCGACGCCTCGCATCTGCAGCAAGCTAGGCTCGT
>DAOVBT010000438.1 GCA_030670375.1 Candidatus Aminicenantota bacterium
GTTGTTTGATGTCCGCCGACGAGGACAATTGACCGTATGTTGTTCCTGAGATCGGACAGTTAAATGCCATGTGTTGGAATGCCAGTGTACCGTTCATTGGTTGAAACTGATTGAGGGTGTGGGAAATATCTTTGAAGGAGAAAATAAGAGGAGTTACATCTTCCAGATAAAACAATGCCGGGCCTGACTTGGCTGTAAATAGGTGAGTTTTTTCCCAATTCACGTCACCGGAAACTTGAAAGACTGAGGACCTTCCCATGGTTGCCTCAACATCATTAAATACGATATGTGTGCCTCGCCAGCCGAATTGACCCTGGACCACCTGTAAGGGTTTTGGCAATTTTTTGGAATGGAGGACCAGGTTCTCGACAATCCCCCGACCTTGGAAGCGCCAATTTTTCGGGTGGAGGAGCGGTCCTCCGATATTCATGTTTTCAACCGAGACGATGCCTTTCAACGATTCAATGTTTTTTAAATTTTTTTTGAGCGCATCGAAAGACCGCAACCAGGAATAGAGTTCAGCCGTGTCAATTCTCGATGTTTTGGATTTGACCTCGAGGCTGGGAGTCTTTCCCCAGTCGATGGATGAAGAAAGCTGTATAAGGGATGTCTTGCCGATGTATACATTAACATTTTGAAATGCAATGCGGGAGCCCTCATAGACGAATTGCCGGCCGTCAATTTTAATAGGATAGGGGACCCGCTCGTACCGGGCCATGGCATGAACTTTTGAACTCTCCACCCGAGCAGTTAGATTTTCCAAATCTTCACCCAATTTCAAAAATCCCGTGGCAGATCCTTTTAACTCTTTCACAAGGGCAAGCTCATTGAGAAAACCTTTGTGTGTAACGACGCGGCCCAAAATCGGAGGAATTTGTGTCAGGTCTGCATTGAAATCCATTTCAAAATGAAAGGGTGCTCCGATTCTCGTGAGGCCCAATGTAAGTTTGCCGTTTTGTGCGCGGGAATTTCCCATACGCCCCTTGAAGTTCACTCCTTGGAAAATTCCTTTAGAAATGATTGCATCCCCGACGACGTCCTGCAGATGGAGTTGTACTATCGGTATGAAGAGCTTACCCTCAGTTATCTGACCCTCTACAACAACATTGTCCAGCATACTCAACTCTGCGAATGTCTGACCGCCGGCGAGGAGGGTTATCCAGGGGAGCGTGCCTCCCCTGATAGTGTCAAAAATAGTTCGAATTGTTACTGATTCCCCCATCAGGGCAAGCGCCACCTGTCTTGTCGAATCCAGGCCTATCTGGGTACCCTTCATCTTGAGTTGGATGTCTTGCTGGTTCTCGTCATAGGAGAGCGTTCCCGCCAAATTTAGCTTTGGGTAGTCCAATTTCAACTCTGCCAGGGAGACAGTAGCCGTTTTTCCGCTGATATTAACCGAGCCTTTTATACTGCCGCCTTTAATAATAAGCTTTTCTTGACCCTGACTCATTTCAAGATGGGGAATGGCCCCATTAACCTCTGCCTCAATCTGTCCGGAGCCGTCCGATGTAAGATCGATGGTCAAATCTGCTTTGGCATCAGTGACCTCCAGCGAGGAATAGGGAAAAAGGTAAGCCAACAACGCCTGGGGGTGGAACTGGGAGAGCTGTATCTGCCCCCGTCCTTTTAAGTCCGTTGGATCCAACGAAACGACGATATCAATTTGCTCCCAGAGATTCGATTTACATTCGATGGAAAAATCCAATTTGTTTGGACTGCGTTCATATTTGGCCTTCACTTCCCTGAGTTTAATTGTATGCCCAAACGGACCCGCGAGGTTGATCGTGCCGTCTTTTATTCCCAGGTTTAGGTCCGGCAACTTATATTCGGGAAGCATCCCAACGGTTCCGGTTATTCTTTTTAAAATAGCATCAAAAAATGATAGGATTTCTGCAAGCTCTGGTTCCTCGTCACTGATTTGAGGCAGTTTCATAAAGTAATCCGCATATTCGAGCTCGATAACGCCTATTTGAAGATTACCCTTCAACAGGGACGAAATTTTAGGAAATAGTTTCACCCGTTGGATTTTGACCGTGATACTTTCGGGTAGCGATATTTCCGCTTCATGAGCTACAGCATGGGGACGCGGAAAGTACGCCAGCTCCAATTGTTGGTATTTTATCTCGCCTCCAACCTCGCGGGATATCGTATTTTCGATGTTTCGTCTCACCGTCTCTAGATTGATCAGCTTTGGCGCAAGAGCAAGGGCGGCCGTAGCCAGGATGGCGAAAAGCAGCAGGCTCCTTATCAACCAGATAGTTATTTTCTTGCGTTTGCTCATGGCGACTCTTTCAATTATTCCTTCACCTCAGATGACAACCGCTGTATCTTTCGGGGATAAGTAAGAACGGGCGGGATAAGCCTTTCCGAATCCATTTTTAAACAAACAATCGTGGATGGTGCACTCGGTCCGGGACCTGTCAAAAAAAGTGAAAGGGGTGTCCTAAAATAATCAAAGGAGAATGTTTGGTCAAGCTGATTTTTTCTAAAGGATTACAGTAGATTAAATTCAATTTTATACTTTTTCGTTATCGTCATTCCCGCCCCGCATCGAGTT
>DAOVBT010000253.1 GCA_030670375.1 Candidatus Aminicenantota bacterium
CTATCTTTGTTCGGCGTCCTGATGGCGATTTTGATCGGAACGGGCTTGGTGTACAAAGAGATCGACAAGAGGACCATTTACACCCTTCTATCAAAACCCATCCAGCGCTATCAATTTCTTTTGGGGAAGTACCTGGGACTATTGTTGACTCTTTTTGTCATGCTGGTTTTAATGGCTCTGATCTTTCTCGTGCTCATCCTTCTGCACAATTATCCGGTCGGGGGATCTTTTTTTATCGCCATCTTGTTTATCTTCTTAGAGCTCTGCCTTATAACGGCCGTCGCCATGCTGTTTTCCTGTTTCTCCACCCCTATCCTGAGCACGCTTTTTTCCTTGTCTTTTTACCTGATCGGGCATATTTCCTGGGGATTGGAGTCGCTCATAAATAAAATTCCCCAAGGCGGAGTCAAGACTCTGGCACGTTTTCTTTACGCTTTCCTACCCGATCTGGAAAATTTCAATTTCAAAACGGAAGTCGTCCACAATCTCCCGATCCTGCCAAAGGTTTTCATCTACTCTTCCCTCTACGGCTTATTCTATACGGTCTTTATCCTGGTGCTGGCCATGATGGTTTTCCGCAGAAAGGATTTTATGTAAAGTCATGAAGAAAAGCCTCCTTATCATCCTCCTGATCCTAAGCTGCTGCCTTTTTATGGGTTTAAAAATAATCACGGATAAAATCCCCCGATCGAAGGTTCCGGGGGCTTCTATCATTTACATCCCATCCGGAAAATACTTGAAGCACGCCACTTTCGGGTATTCCTCCCTGATGGCCGATCTTGTGTATATATGGGCTATCCAGTACTACAGCGACTACTCGATAGCCGAAAGATTCGATAACCTGGATCACATCTTTTCGATCATCGCCGAACTCGACCCGCTTTATCTCGACCCGTACGAGATGGGCGCCATCATTGCCGTGTATGAAGCGAGGGATCCCTATTTGGCATTCAAGGTGCTCGATCGAGGTCTGGAAAAAAATCCTGACCAATGGATCTTCCCTTACCAGGCTGGGCACTACGCGGCCTCAACGATCAAAGATTACGAACTAGCCCAGCAATATTATAAAAAAGCCATGGAAATCGAAGGGGCTCCCCCGATCGTCAAAAGGCTGTATGCAGATGCAGCCTTTAAAGATACCGATTATCAGACATCCTGGCAAAATTGGCTTGAGGTCTATCAGACGGCCGACGATGAGCGGATAAAAAAAATCGCATCCAACCACTTGTACCAGGTGAGGTCGGCATTGGACCTAGCCCAGCTCGAGGATGCCATCGAAAAATACAGGCAAAGATATGGGCAATTCCCGAGCAATCTGGATCATCTTCGAAGCGCCGGGATATTGGTTTCTGTTCCGAAAGATTTTGATGAAAACGAATACATCTACAACCCGGAAACCGGGGAGGTCGAGTCTCCGTCAAAATGGTGGAAGAGATAATCATCATCCTGCTTTTTGGCCTTGCTTGGGGAAGTTTTCTCAATGTTGTCATTTTCCGCCTCCCTCTCGGGATGAGCCTCCTGAAGCCTCCATCCTCCTGCCCCCAGTGCAAAAAGAAGATCAAATTTTATGACAACATTCCTTTTTTCTCCTATCTGCTCCTCCGGGGGAAATGCCGCAACTGCGGTACCAAAATACCCTTTTCCTATTTTCTTGTCGAAATTCTAACCCCCTTGAGTTTTTTGCTCATTTACCAGAAACACTCGCTGAGCTTTTTTTTCTTTGCTTCCTGTCTTTTCGCCAGTGCGATGATCGTGCTGGGATTTATCGATTTTTATCACCAGATCCTTCCCGATGAGATCACATTGCCGGGTATCGTTCTCGCTTTGGTTTACGCTCCGTTTCGCGCGGACCTGAACCTGACCCAAGCGTTAATCGGAGCGGTTGTGGGCGCAGGATTTTTGCTTTTTGTATACGGAGCCTATTATCTCTTTCGAAAAAAAGAGGGATTGGGCATGGGTGATGTTACGATGATGCTGCTGATCGGGGCTTACCTGGGGTGGGAATTGACCTTTTTCACTCTTATCCTGGCATCCTTTGTGGGAGCCATCGTCGGAGTCCTTTTTATTTTCTTCCAAAAAAAAGACCTCCAGTATTCCTTGCCTTTTGGTACTTTTTTGGCCCCTGCCGCCTTTTTCTCCCTACTCTGGGGAGCACCTATTATCCAGGCTTATCTCGGCTTGTTCCGCACACATTAAGCGTTGTTAGTGAAGTCTCTTGGGAAATTGGGATATGGAAAATAATCCCGAAGTCGGACCTAAATCTCAACCCACACGGAAAAACCTCGAAGCGAAGGATTCTAGTTATCGGATTATTCTGTATATCTCTCGCCAGGATTTAACTCTCAGGACCGCACCCACAGACTGTTCAAGCTTCTGGATAGTCGAGTCGTACTCTTGTATATAGACATCTCTTTTCCTGTTGCCCTGAACTCTTGATATCTCACCCAAAGTTACGGCTGATCTTGTTTTTGAGGCAAGGTCTAAGCTCTGCAATGTGCCTGAAGAGTCCTTTAAGGCTGTGCTGCCCACTGCACTTCCAGAGTAAGCTTGGACGAATCTTGCGTAAAGTTTTCCTCCTCCGGCCAAGTTCTCACATGGATCGACACTCTCAATTTTTCCGGTTAGTGTATTAAAATAAACTGTGTAGTTCGCAACCGCAGGATCGGACCAAACTTTCTCACCCACTCCTAAATCGCCCATATCCAGGGCCGGGTCGAGGTTGAGCAAGGCCGCATCTCCCATAAACCATTCGACAAAAGCATTGTTGCCATCCACAAGCGCAACAAACGAATAGGTGGTTGTATCCGGAGCTCTATCATCTCCTCCTGTTCCAAAATAGACGCGAAGTTCGGTTCCCCAAGTCGAGGGATTGGCCCACACTGTGGTAATGGTAACGATGGGATAATTGTTGGCATCCTCGTAAATGACCTCTATATCCTTATCCCAACTGGTCTTTTTCACATCAAGCTCTTGGCTTGCATCCAACCTGTACACGCGTCCATCAAGGTCGGCAAAATACACGCGATCAACAAACGTATTATTATCCAGGTCGATCAGCGACGGAGAGCCGGGAATGGTGTTGGGGATGTTGGAAAAACTGCCGGTAGTATCGACATCCGTTGTTTCATAGCTCCATATCAAGTCTCCGGTTTCCACTTCCACCGCATAAAAATAATTTCCCACCACGCTGACATTATCATTGTCATACCCCGAGCCCATGAAAGCCATGTAGGTATCCTTTTTATCCACCACGACCTTTCCTGCCACAGGGACAGACCAGGTCTCGCCCATGGTTGTATCGGTGAATTCCCAGAGGGGTTGAGGATCATAAGGATCCGTAACATCCAAAGCAAAATAGTAGTTAAGTCCACCGGCTACAGCGCTTCCGTTGCCTGGTCCTTGGCCACAGATCAGGATAGTCCGCCATTCACTTCCACCGATTCCATCGGCATTGATGTATACATCTGCAGACATCAGGCTACCGTCGACATACGCATCTCTCAAAAAATATCTATCTCCTGTGGCCGCATCGACAGCCCACATGTTCTTCAACTTGGGAAGCAAATTGTAAGGGATGAATCCCCAAATCTCCTCTCCGGTGACAGCATCAAAACAATGAAGCATTCCATCGTTGGCACCCACATAGATTACTTTACGCCTGTTCTGATTATTGGTCACAAAAGAATCATACCCAGTCCCCATCGCAGATGGATCTTCATCAGGCGGCCCGACCGCGATCGGATTGGAGTGGTTGATGTCTCCCAATTTCCAATAGCGACCCTCTCCCCTCACAAATTCGATCAAGCCCGTGTTATCGTTGTTCACATCCTGGAGCAGTGGACCCAGGGTGCCCACATTAGCTGTCGTGAATCCCAACCTGGCCAGATCTCCTTGGTTATCGGGAACCGCCGTATAAATTTGCCGACTTCCCGGAGAGCGGCTGTCCAACAACTCTCCAGCATCCCATGAAATGGATACCCCGGAGGCCACTATATCTCTACCAGAGGCCGAAGCCTGGTTAGATTCTGTCACAGTGCTGAGTATGGAGTCATCACTTGCATCAGGAGTCATGTTGGTGACATCGTAAGCTCTCAGATGTCCCTGCCAACCGGGGAAATAAAAAGTGCCTCCGATGACGAGTTGCTTGTCTTGACCGTTATCGCTGACTCTTGTCACGACGACAGAGGTTCGAGAGTACTCCCTTCTGTCCACATAAACGAATTCCCAGGAGAGATTGGAGATGGCGGGTGACTCATAGGAGGCTCCCTCATATTCTGCCATATCGTCTTCTTCTGCCGACAGAAGGGCTTTCCA
>DAOVBT010000046.1 GCA_030670375.1 Candidatus Aminicenantota bacterium
GAAAGATACGCGGAGTCCTTGCTGTGACACCTCGATCGTACCGGTGATTTTCATATCTTTTATGTTCTCTATCGCAGCCTTCCCTCCATGAGCCTGAATCATTTCTTTCAGAATTTCATCCATAGTCTGGCTACCCAATGGAATGCGGAGGATTCCAATCAGGAAAAAACACAAAAAACAAAGCCACACAAATCTTTTCATCGGAAAAAGAATATCAATGAATCAGCAGATAGTCAACAACAGGGAGAATATCCTTGAAAATTCCGATGTTTTGTTTGGACATGAAAAACTATTGCATTATAATTGGGCTTTATCCAAGGAGAACATGATGAATAGAAGAAATATCCTGGCATTTTTGGGGATTTTTCTGATCATTTCTGTATGTCTTCAAGCCCAAGAACCCGAAAATCAAGAAGAACTGACAGAAACGGATAAGCTTTTTGTGAGAGCCACTATCTATCCGACAGCCAACCTTTCCCGGTATGATTACAACAACGATGTGGATCTGTATGAGATTCGGGCCTATGTGGAGCTTCGGGATAAAACACCCATCGGCGATCTCCTCGATAACGCTCATGTTTTCGTGAATTCCCAGTTGTTGGATTTTAAGATCGACCACTATGAGAAAAGGATCAAAATTGCGAAAGAATCGCTCATAGAAGAACTGGATTTACGGATCGAGACGCAAGATGGGAGGATTGTCAAAAATACCTTCCTTATACCCACCTGGTTGATTTTGCTTAACCCGCGCCCTGAAATCATCCAGGCTTCTAAGGATCTGGTGATAAATTGGAAATACACTCGTTTTGAAGCACCCGTCGATGTTTTTGCCTACAATTTCAAAACGGGAGAAATGATATTCGAAAAAACCAATCTTTATAACAACGAAGTTTTGCTGCCTGCAAGCAAGCTCCCAGAGTCCACGATCGTGCGTGTTTGGGTGATGCAATCCTGGTTGTATAAACGATACTTAAGAGGTCCGTCTGTGGTGCCCGGCTCTGAGGTGGTCGTGATTCCGTGGTCGCAGGTTTTCTTTCGAACTGAATAATGCTGTGTAAGGGAAGTGTTTGATGGCGAAAAAAACGATATGGTTTTTGTTCTTATTTACAGGGGCTCTCTCTTTTGCTTATTCCGGGCTTTCCCCAATTGTGCCCGATGACGATCCGCAAAACGATGAGCTGCGGTCGATAGCTCCGAATATCTTTCTGGATTGTTCACGCAGAGATTGTGATATGGACTATATTCGCACCGAGATCACGTTTGTCAATTATGTTAGAGATCCCCAGAGTTCGGATGTGCACATTCTTGTCACCAGACAGACAACAGGCAGCGGTGGCAGGGAATACACTCTCTCATTCATAGGAAGAGGAAGATATGAGGGCCGAGATTCCTCTCTAAAATACTATTCCAAATCAATGGATACACAAGACCAAATGCGCAAAGGCTTCGTGAATGTCATGAAACAGGGATTGGTTCCGTATCTGTATGATACCCCTTTGTCGGAGTTTATCACGGTATCTTATACGCAAAAAACGAAGCGTCAGTTGGCACCCGTCCAAGACAAATGGAATTATTGGGTGTTCTACACGAGTTTTAGGGGGAATCTGAACTTCGAAGAACAATCAAAGCGCTATTCCTATTCAGTATCCCTATCTGCAAACAGGACCACGGAAGCCACGAAATTCCGATTTTGGGCTAACGGCAATTTTAACGAAAGACTGTACAAAATCAGTGAAGAAGAGGAGGTCCAATCACGCACCGCCCGCAAGACAGTTTTCACCCAGTTGGTCAAAAGCATCAATGACCACTGGTCATATGGGGCTTCTGTGAGTTTGTATTCCTCAACCTATGATAATGCCGATTTATTCACGACCATCGGTCCCGCCATAGAATACAATCTTTTTCCTTATGATCAGGCTACAAGACGTGAGCTGCGTATTCAATATCGCTTGGACTTTTCTATCCGCAATTATGATGAGATGACAATCTTCGATAAAATCCGAGAAAACCTCTTCAGCCAGCAACTTCAGGTTGTGTGGGAAATGAAAGAACCTTGGGGATCGCTCGGGGTGCAATTGCGAGGATCGACCTTTTTGCATGATTGGAGCAAAAACAACTTCCAGGTCGAGGCCGGAATCTCTATGAAGGTTTTTAAAGGATTGTCCTTCAATATCGATGGGGAATACTCTCGGGTGAGGGATCAGTTGGCCCTGCCTAAAAGGGATGCTTCGACAGAAGAAATCCTCCTGGAACTTAGGCGATTGGCAACCTCATACGACTTGCAGCTTCAGATGGGATTTAGCTTCCGGTTCGGATCGATCTATAGCAATGTGGTGAATCCACGCTTTGGGAACCGTTAATCATTTTATACCTGGATTATTCAGGTTTAGTGTATGTCTGATTTATCTTCCAATTGGGTGTGCAATTCTTCGATCTTGATGCATATCTCCATTCCCATTTCATAAAAGGACAAACACTGCCTTATCACGGCTTCATTGGAAGGATCTGCCTCGATCTGCCTATCCACGACCTGCATGATCTGCAAGAGGCTTCTTGTGGAGACTTTTATTTCATCGATATCGATATCCAATTGATGGGCGACTGGTGCCCAAATATCCAGTTCTCTCGAGAAATCCTTTAATCTTTCGATCATCCGAAAGAACTCGTCTTTTCCGACGTTGTTTATTTTCATCGATATCCTCTAGAAAAAACAGGAGACACCCCGGCACTCCTCATGAAAAAATTTTAACAGAGGGGGGGAGGAGGAATCAATCCTCTTTAGGGATGATTTTTAGGGGTGATGGGTTAATCCAATCGAGGAATCCGATTGACATTTTTTATTGTCCTTATTAATCTTTGCATGCATTTTAAGTTAGCCTGGATTATTCACGAGTTGAGATTGCTTCACTACGTTAGCAACTGAGGATTGGCTCGCCCGTAGGGTAAAAATTCAGGTTAGGAGGATAAGAAAAATGATGAGGAAAAGATCACTTGTTCTGATCGGATTTTTATTGTGTGTGGGTTTGGTTTTATCCGGAACAGCCGTGGCTGAGGATCAGGGGAAACCCATTTCGACCAATAAAGGCAAACTATTGACCCTTGCTGTCCAAGGTCAAATTGCCCCTGCAGAGCCGGGAAGGTCGTACGCCACGACCTGGGATGGTAAACCCAAGATGGCGATAGGGATCGGCGGAATCAATTATAACCTGAAAATCGGTGACAAGGTTTTCGGTTGGGCCGCCGGAGACAGGGCAACCGTGGGTGTGGCGACCATTGGAAAGGGCGAGGACCGTTTCAGGAGCGCTTGGCTCAACTTAGCCTCCATCGGCAATGAAGTGAAAGTTTTGAGTGGAGCTGCCAAAGGAAAAAAAGGTGTCATAATCGGGAAGTTCGAAAGGTATGTGCTTATCCATTTTGACGATGCAGTCTTGGAAAAACTTTCCATAGACAACACCATCCAGGCAAAGGCTTGTGGTGTCGGGCTCAAAATTGAGGGCTTCGCCGATATATTCATTCATGGTCTTGACCCAAAGACATTGGAAAAGATGGGCATTCGCAATGTGGATGGCAAACTTGTAGTACCGGTGGTAAAAGAAATACCAGCCGAAATTGTCGGACGGGGCGCAGGAGGATCGAGCCTTTATGGGAACTGGCATATTCAGACCTGTTATCCCCCCGATATCGAGGAATATCGATTGGATGAGCTGCGTTTTGGGGATCTCGTGCTTTTAAAGGATATCCAGACAGATTACGGGAAAGGTTATTTCAGAGGAGGGGCAACGGTTGGCGTCGTTTGTTCCGGCCCGAGTGACTTTTCTGGGTTGGGTATTGGTGTTACGCCTGTCTTATCCACTAGATCAGGGAAAATTGTGGCACGGATTGATCCTGAGGCAAACATCGGAAAGTATCTCGGCATAAAGGTGAGGAAATCCATCCCCAAGGCAGAAAAGAGCCTTTTGCCAACGAACAGGGATACGTTAATCACCACAGCTGTCCAAGGTGTGATTCAACCTCCGGGAAGCAGGGGGTATTCCACCACCTACGATGGCAAGTCGAGGCTGGACCTTGGGATGGCCTCGATCAATTACACGGTTTCCCTCGGAGACACGGCTTACGGCTGGGCGAATGCCGACCATGTCGAGCCGGATGTCACATTCCAAGGCAGGGATAAGTCAAGGCCGAGCGAGTGTGCTCTCGCTATTTTGGCCTGCATCGGGAACGAGGCGATCGTTTTAGAAGGTGAGGCCAAAGGGGCAAAAGGATTTTACATCGGAAGACATGCAGGATCGGACGATCTTGCTTGGTTTCCCAAAGATGTGCTCGAAAAACTTGCCTTGTACGACAAAATTCAGGTCAAAGCCAAAGGGGTAGGACTCAAGATTGAAGGATTCGAAGATGTGAGAGTAAACAAACTTTCTCCGGAACTTTTGGAGAACATGGGAATCACGATTGAGGACGATCAACTTGTGGTGCCTGTTGTTTTGGAAATTCCTGGACATATCATGGGATCTGGAATCGGCTGGACTTTCATCGAGGCCCTTGATTATGATATTCAGACGACGGATCCGAAGATCGTCGAAGAATTTGGTCTGGAGAAACTGCGACTGGGAGATATGGTAGCCATAAGAGACCATTATGATTTCTACGGAAACGGAAGATACGAGGGGGCTGTGACCATCGGTGTCTGCATACATGGGTGGAGCGATATGGCAGGACACGGGCCAGGCTTGAATCCGATTTTGAGTGCTCTGCCGGGGAAAATAAAAATAAAGATCGATCCACACGCGAACACGGCCTACTATCTCGGAATCAAGACCAAACCTCGGGAAGAAATTCCTTAAAAATTGATCACGTACATGGCCCGTACGGCATTTTTGCTTCTCGTCAAGCGTTGATCTTCTAATCGTCCATCCCGAAGGTAGTAATCATATCCAAGGGATATCTGAGATCTTTCTGACATGTCATAGTTGAGATCGAGAGATATGACAGACATGAATTCGTTTGCATCGGCAAGCGTCGCGTGCACCCAATACTGGGAAAAACCTGTGTATAAGCTGCCGAGACCTTTCTTTCCCAGCTCAAACTTGATCCTTCCCAAAATGCCCGGTCCGAAGTGATAGGGTTCGTTGCCTTCTTTTTCGAAGTTAGGCTCTGAGTATGCGATGGTTGCGCTGGAACTCCCGAATATAAAGGATAAAATTCCCGACGTGTTAAAAAATAAATCCGATTTATAAGAAGAGGTGGCAAAACCGGGCCCAAACCCGACAGCAGACATTTGTTCTGCGATGTGGGAATTGATGTAGTCGAACAACCCAAACAAGCCGGCGCAGCCATTTTTGAATTTTTTTCCGAAAAGAATGCCGTAAGTGGAAACTTCTGGATCTCGGAATCCCTGTCCGTTGATTCCTATCCTGGCATCGAAAGAGAACCAGTCATAAGGGCGTATCTTAGAACTATCATTTTGGAATACATCTTTGTACTCAAAACGTGTCGCGATGAGCATGATAAATTGGTCGTCGGATGAATGATAGGCTCCCAACGGCAATTTAAAATCATAATAGTGATCTTTGCCGAATCCTTCAGAATTCAGGCTTTCACCTGAGGATCCTGTTATGCTTGCGATCGGGTTGACAAAAAATTTAAAGGCTTTCCCGAGTGTTCTGCCGAATCCTGTTGCATTCTCGTATGAAATGAGATTTGCCATCCTGTACAATGCCTCTCCGAGATGAATACCTCCGAATGTGGAAAAGTAGTGATCGTTTTTTCCTGGATGTTCGGCTTCCCAAAAAAATTCCCACGTGAGGCTTCCTAGGAATGTGTATATCGAAGACTCGAGGAAACTCATTCCTTGGGACCTGGCTATGGAGTGATACATGGCTCCATGATAGGCGTGCCCAAACTGGTTGGTTCCGAAATCGTCGTAATCCCAGGTTAAGCCGGTTTTTAAATTTTCCGAAACGGATTGGAATGAAATGTTTGTCCAGCTTCCCTTAAGGACATATCTATCGAATGCCCACACGAGTAGATTGAGCTTGGTTATATCCCAAAAGGGTTTGATATAATTCTTATTGTTTTCCGGTGGCACTAGTGTGCTTTGATCTAAACCGATAGAAAAAGAATTTGGGTTTTTATTTACCAAAGAGAACTGGGCTATGATCTCTTTTATCGGAATGGGAAACTTGGTGTTGGCTAGAGTATTTTGATCGTCCTGGTCGTTGCCTTCGAGCATGCTTGAAGAATTGAAGATGCAAAAAACAACAAGGATAAAAACTAAACTTCTTCGCATACTCCTACCGCTATCTATTTTACATCTTGAAAAACAAAAAAAAAAGGAAAATATGGGAACATCCCATAAAGTGTTACCCTACAAATTTTTAGAGGGCGGATGAAAATGAAGATGAATAGGAATATGTGCAGCGAACGATTCAAAATCTTTTTCTGTTGTGAAGATGGAAAGATTATTTCTTATAGACAACGCGCAAATCAAGAAGTCTGTATTCGATCCTTGTATTCCTTTCGATCGACAGAGATTGAAAAGTTTTGCTGCGTTTACATAATCCTCTGTGAGGATGGGAAAATCAGGAAAATTGTCAAGGTGTTTTTTCAGTTTTTGGAATTGGACTTCACTTCGGATTCCAGAAAGAATTTCTTGTCGAATCGGTCCTATTATTTGCACGCGGTAGTCTTTGATCAAATTGCGGAGTTCTTTAACTGGGAGGGAATCGCCTTTACCGCTCTGACGGAGAGCCAAAGACCAAACGCTCGTATCGACAATGACTTTCACGTTATCTTCCTCTGTTTTTTGTAATCATATCGATGCTCGTAGTCCACGGTCCCGAATATCGAAAGAATCTTCTGTTGTTCAAGGTGTTCTATGTATTCGAGCAAGGCTTGAGTTACAGCCGCTTTTTTTGTTTTATGCTTTCCTAGTTTCAAGGCTTTTTCGATGAGTTTATCATCCAACTGGAGATTGGTCGCCATTGTTATCACCTCCTGTATATCCACACAATATATTACACAATAATATGTGTGAAAACAAGAGACTTCTGCTCAATTTTAGCCAATTGATTAACGTTCGCTTCCGGGATATTTTCTCACAGAGTTTTTCGAAACGAAATGTGGTTACGAAATGCCAGATTATTAGCGTAAATCCTCGGGGAGGGGATTTTGCGGGGTGATGACGTCGTTTGTTATGGAGATGATCCACCAGCGCCCGTCCTTTTTCATCAGGCCGACGCTATCCAATCCCAGTTGGCCGGGGGCATCGGCAGGTGTCATGAACCGCGCCTTGTAAACAATGAAGCAGTGGGCAATGTTGCCATAAATGGTCATCTTCATCTTTTCAATCGACTCTTTGAATCCTCTTTCTTTCATCTTGTGTTTTTCGATGTCCTCTAACCACCAGTTCACAAATCCGTCCAAGTCCAGAACGCCCATGAGTGTTCGGGATTTCCTCACGCCAAAAACAGCCTCCGGGACAAAAAAGCTCCGCACATAATCCCAATCCGGCAAGGTGCCAGGCTCAAAGGTCACAGAAGCATACAGGCCCCGCACAAGGCTTTCCGGATCCAGAAATACACCTTCATCGTTATTAACATTATTATCGGCCATGCCGACTGTCAAAACCAACAAAAGCATCATTGTCGCTAGAAAAAAGATTTTCCAGAGCTTCATGATTTTCCTCCTGTTTCTTTGTGTTTTTTACAGCGTTAATAAAATTTTGGGACATCTTTTTGCCACGTCTTCCCCTCTAATCAAGGAAAAAGAATATCAAGGAAAAGAGGAAGTGTCAATTGCAGAATGGTATAACCGAAATATCGTTTGGCAATTCAGTCATTATATATCATAATAAAGATGGACAGAATGCGCACAAAGTTTAAACACAAATTCTATTTTGCACTCTTCGTTTCTCTACTTTTGTTTTCCCATTGCCAGAAAGAGATCGTTCCCGAGCCTTACAAACCCTCCAACAGTCACGAAGCCTACGTACACTCTTTGCGGTCGGCGGGACTTGCTCACACGTCAATCGCTCGCGACTGGATCCTGGCATCCGAGAATGCCATGAAAAATCCGGTGGAGGTGGAACCCCCGTTTGAAGAGGCCTTTTATGTGGACCATGCATCCGCTTTTGCGGTGGCTTACCATTTTTCTGTTATAAAAGGTCAAAGAGTCGAAATCGATGTGGCCTTCAACGGTCAGAAACGATGCCGGCTCTTCATGGACCTTTTTCGTGTCCGTGGCCTCTCCTACGAGGACTGGCGCTTGGTCGCCAGTGCAAACAACAACGAAAAACATCTGGAGTTCGAACCCCGAGAGGATGCCGAGTATGTCGTCCGGCTTCAGCCAGAACTTTTACGCGGAGGCCGGTTCAACGTCACCATCCGTAACATGGCCTCGCTGGGATTCCCGGTTTTGGGCTATGATCACCGGGCGATCGGGAGCGGATTCGGCGTTCCCCGCGACGGTGGCCGCCGGCGGCACCACGGATTGGATATTTTCACAAAGAGACACACACCGGTCATCGCTCCCTCCAAAGCTTTTGTACGCCGTGTCAGCGAATCCGACATCGGCGGCCTCAATATTTGGCTCCATGATGCGAAGCGGGACCTTCATTTGTATTTTGCTCACCTGCAGACCCAGGATGTCAAGCAGAATACCTATGTGGAACCTGGCCAAAGGATCGGAACGGTTGGCAACACCGGCAATGCCAGACGAACGCCTCCGCATCTGCACTTCGGGATTTATGTGAGGGGAGAGGGCCCGGTCGATCCTGTCAATTTCATCAAAAAGATAAACTCGACGCCCAAAGAGATTACGGCCGATACAGCGATCCTCGGCCAGTGGGCTCGGTCAAAGCAGGTCTCTGTTTCTTTGAAGGCCTCGGCAAACTCGCGGTCTGATGAGATTACCCGAATGGATCCCCATTCGGTCATGAAGGTTCAGGCTGCTTCCGGCAATACTTACCGCGTCCTTTTACCAGACGGCCAAGCGGGTTATGTGCCATTCCGCAATATAGAATTGGCCGCAGAAACTTTGGAAGTTCATCAGGCTAATCTCACAAATGAAGTAAGAGCGGCTCCGATGGAAAATGCCGTTATCGTAGAGGAAATCAATGGGGGAGAGGAGTTCTTCATTCTCGGCCAGTTCGCAGGATTTTGGCTTGTCAAAACCCAAAAAGATAATGTGGGTTGGTTGATGATTCCGGCGATACCAGGTTCCAGCAAATAACAGGAATAATCCAGATTACTCGATCTCAGAGTCGAAATTTTCGATCATCCACACATCCGATTGACTTCTATTGGCTGGGAAAGCAAAATGCTTT
>DAOVBT010000379.1 GCA_030670375.1 Candidatus Aminicenantota bacterium
GGTTCGATTTGAGTTCGACCATGTTCCTGTCGGGACTATCCGTCAATTCAAGACCTACATCGGCCAGGGTCCAGACCATTTTGAACGCGTCATTCACTTCCTTGATATCAAGAGGTTTTTCTGGCTTTCTGGAAACGAGCAGAACATTGGCCCTGTCTTCAAAACCCATTTCTCCCGACAAAAAAGGCAGGGAAACAAACACCGTGTTGGGTGTGAGCTGGTCGGCTCGGAGGTTGAACCTCCCGAACATGGAATCCGAAGCTATGCTTTTGACGGTAAAGCGTCTCGCTATGGACAAATCGGAATCTAAAGAGAGAGGAGCATCTTTGGGCATGACATCGCGTTTTTCCATGCGCAGGAGAATCTCGTCGTTTTCCCGAATGCCCAGGCGCGAAGCCAGAGGACGGTTGACGATGGCCTCGCCGGGAGCCAATCGACCGTAGAATTCCTCGGCCCCGCCCATCTCCCCAAATCGGGCATCCACACCGATAACCTGAATGTTGTTTAACCTGCGCTGTCCTCCCTCAGCGATGGCAATCCCTCTCGTTTGCAACAGAGGCGCTACTGCCGTATTCAGGGATTCGCCAAGGTTTTCTGCCATTCGGACCTGGAAAAAACGGTCTCCAGAAGAAAGGGCAAACTCTGTTGTTCCAAGCCTGTCAAACACGATTTTTCGAAGGCTGTGACGAACGGAATCGCCGATAACAAGGGCGCCGACCAGTATGGACGTGCTTATCATGGTCCCCAGGACTACCCAAAGATGCGTCTTTCGATAAAAGGTTAGGCTGCGAAACAGAAATTGTCTTAGGTTCATCGGATCACAAAGCTTTCCAGGATTCCATTCTGGAGTTTAAACACCTTTTCCATCAGCTGGGCAAAATCGGTGGAATGAGTCACTGTTATAAAGGTGGTCCCTTCTTCTTTATTCATTTCCACCATGAGCCGACCAAGATTTTCTGAGGAGTCCATGTCGAGCGAACCTGTCGGTTCATCCGCCAGGACCAGCTTCGGGTTGTTTATCAAGGCCCTAACGACAGCCACACGCTGCATCTCACCGCCGGAAAGTTGCGCTGGAAAGTATTCCATGTGCTTGTCAAGACCGACTCTTTCCAGCAATTTTTTTGCCCGTTCCTGAACTTCCTCGCTCCGTTTTTTCAATCCAAGCGGAATCGTCGGGATCAATACATTTTCCAAAACCGTGCACTGCGGGAGCAGATGATGGAGTTGAAAAACAAAGCCGATCTCCCGGTTCCGGATGTGTGAGAGTTCGGTATCATCGCATACAGCCAGATTTTTCCCGAACAAGGTCACTTCTCCGGAACTGGGCTTATCAAGGGCACCCATGATGTTTAACAGAGTGCTTTTCCCGGATCCAGACGGCCCTACGACGGCTATCGATTCACCCGGATGGACTTGAAGCGAAATATCTTTGAGGACAGTTATGTATCCCTTACCGGATGGAGTTTCATATTTTTTTTCTACATTTTTAAGTTCAAGTAACATCGTTATATATCCCTGCAATATTTTTTGCCATATGATCCATGGAAAAATTCTCCAGCACAACCTTTCTTCCATGATCCCCCATCTTCCTGAGCTTATCCGGATCGCAGAGAAGGGAAGCCATGGCAGACGCGAGTTTCTCTCCTGTATTCGGCTCATAGATGAGGCCGCCTTGGGTTTTTTCAACAAATTCTGGATAGCAGCCCACATTCGGCTGAACGACCGGTACCCCTGCAGCTAAAGCCTCGACTTGATAGGCACCGAAGGCCTCTCCTGCGGGACCCGGTACAGAGAGCAAGGTCAATGATTTGAGAAATGCAATCCGGCTGCTTTTGCAGAAATCGTCGAATAGGGTAACGTCATCTTTAAAACCGTGTTCCGCGATCTTTTTCATCTGCCCGTTCAGAAAAGGCTTATCATCGCCGGAGTAACCGCCGTTCAGGTGCAGCTTCAAATCCCGGAAACGGTCATCTTTTTTCAACTCTAAAAAAGCGTCAACCAGTATACCCAGTCCAAAATATTCCGACATTCGGCACAAATATCCGATGACCGGAGGATCGAACGGAAGCGCTGATTTTTCATATCCCTCCAGATCTATCCCGCCGTGTAATACTTTTATCCTATCTACGGGCAATTTCAGCTTCTTCTGGGCTTTATCGGCATAATATTGGCTGGCTGTCACGAAAAAGTCCACATCAACAGCTTTATCTGCCATCAAATTCCAGACTTTGCTTTGGTAATCTTTTCCCATCAGATCCACCCATTCATTCTCATCCTGGAGGGAACACACCACGCCCGCTCCCAAGTCAGCCTTAAGCCTGTGGGCCAGTCCGAGCAGCAGGGCATTGGAAAGATGAACCACATCCGGAGCGACTTCGTTCCGAAGGTGTTGGATGAGATGCTCCAACTCGGATGCCTGCCTTCCCTTTTCTCCCTCCAGCATGGAGAGTGTCATCTCTTCCAGTCCGGCAGGGCGCGTCGAGCCGGATTTTTTGGCTGCCAGGTGTAGCAAAGCGGGAGAATCCAAAAGACGTTCCATCCATTCGGGAGCACTCCTGTAAAACGGAAGCTTTTCTTTGAGATAAATGTTGACAGCACCATAAAACACCGGCGTGGCCACAATATGGGCATTCGTCTCCACACCCGACAGCAGATACATCGGGACTTTGGTCACCTCATGCCCAAGAGACGCCAGGGACTGGAGCAATGCCGTATCTCGAAAACAATTCTGACAGTAGAATTGCAATCCATGACCGGGGGTTATGTAGGCAATTTTCATCTTTTTTCTCCAAAGGCATAAATCCGTCCGTCATCGGAACCGATAACGATAAATCCCCCATCCACAGCCGGACAGCTGAAGAGGGGCGCTCCGATCTCATACGACCAGAGTTCTTTGCCGTTATTCAAATCCACGATATACAGTCTTCCATCCAAAGATCCCACCACGACCTTCTCCCCGGCGATGACAGGCGACCTGTCGATGTCATCACGTGTTGGGAAGACCCAGATTTTTTCACCGGTTTTCCGGTCGACACAGTGCAGGTAATCATTCCGCGACCCGATGAGAACACGGTCTTTTCCCACGGCGGGAGAAGAGAAAAAGGCATCGGGATTA
>DAOVBT010000331.1 GCA_030670375.1 Candidatus Aminicenantota bacterium
CATCTTCTCTCTTCTGAAAACACACAGAGAAAAGCCATTTTGTAAGTACATCTTTTTTCCCGTGATAATCTCAATTTCTGTTGTTTCGTAGTATAATCTGGGGAGATGCTTTCATATGAAAAAAATGCGAAAAATGGGTAAGGAGTTTGGGGAATGTTGAGAAAAATCGTTAAGTTGGGATCATGTCTGATTTTGAGTCTGTTCCTAGGATTTTCCTGTGTTTTATGTGAAGAGCCGCAGGAAGAAAAAACAATTTCGGAATACTGGATGGGGATCTACATGGAGGGTATAAAGGTGGGGTACAACCACACCAAGGAAACCGTGTTTTCCGAACGAGGAGAAAAATACACCATATCCCTCAGCGAATCATGGATGAAAATTTCCCGTTTGGGGGGAGCTCCTATAGAGATAAAAACAGCGCAAGAGTCTCTTTTCAAAGAAGATGGAACTCCTGTCGAAACAATTGTGCGTACCCAAATGTCAGAGAGCGAAATTGTCATCAAAGCAGAGGTTCGCGAGGACAAGATCCTGTTCAGATCTGGTGAAAAAGGAATCAAAGAAATTCCCTATTCCGAAAAGTTTTATCTGGGAATTCCCTTGAAGGATATCATCGAACAGGGAAATTTGAAACCCAACAGCAAATTTACATTCCCGATATTGGACCCCCTTTCCTATGCCGTCAGAGATAGCACGTTTGAGGTCATAGCGGAGGAAGATGTCCTCATCCTTGGGAAAAAAATGCGGTTGTGGCATGTGCAGACTGAGTTTTTTTCTATCATTCCGGTTGTTATGGACGAATGGATCGATGAACAGGGAATCGTTTGGAAATCGATCACAAAAGCGAGTTTTCTCACGACAACCTCCCTGCGGATGCCCAAAGACAAGGCTATGGCCATGTCGGAAGAAAATTTGGACATCGCTTTTTCCACGATCATACGGTCGAACGTCATTTTCGAAGATCCCCAAAAAGTAAAGGAAGTCACATTTAAACTGGGGGGAATATCCCGGGAGACGATAAAAAAAATCCCTTTTGATGATGGGAGTCAACATCTCCTGGAAAGCAAGGAAGATTATTCCGTTATTCAGAGTGTCTCTCAGATATTCCGGGAAGAAGAGTCCATATCCTTTCCTGTGAGGGCTGAGGAATTCCGAATAAATCTAAGGCCCACCAGCTTCTGCCAGTCTGATGATCCGGAGATAAAAGCAACCGCTTCTGAGATCGTCGGAGAGGAGCAAAATGCCTGGAGAGCTGTCAAGAGGATAGCCCTCTGGGTCAGTCGGGAAATGAACGCCAATTATGACGTTGGTTTTGCCACCGCCAAGGAAATTCTGAAAAATAAGGAAGGAGATTGCTCAGAGCACACCGTGATCACGGTTGCGCTGTGCCGGGCTGTGGGCATACCTGCAAGGGCAGCCGTCGGAATCATGTATGCGGGCGGCATCTTCGCCTATCATATGTGGCCTGAAGTGTATGTGGGAAGATGGATCAACCTGGATGCCAAATGGCTGGCCACGGATGAAGAGACGGGTGAGCTTTACACGGATGCCACTCATATCAAATTCGGCCGGAGCAATCTGGATGAAAACATATTCGAAGAGATGGTCACGGCCATTGCCGAGATAATCGGGAAACTCGATCTCGAGATCATTGATTTTCACCATTAGGCATATCCTCCGCTTTAGTCGCTGGGGATGGATAAAATTGTGTTGCATGGCTGGGTCGTTTTTCATATCATGAATGTACAAATGCGATTTCATTCGGAATCCCATCCCAGGAGGAGGCCAGATGTTTCATATCCAGGCTAAACAGCATAAGAATCCCCCCTCTTTTTTGACTGTGAAAATCGCCCCGATCGATACAATTCCGGAATCTTCCTGGATTCGCAACTACGGGGTAGACACCTTGGCGCCAGGGGCGTCATCAGATTTTCATTTCCATGACTGCGATGAATGGTGGATCATCGCCGACGGCGTAGCCCGTGTATTTGGTTCAAACGGAGAGATACAGGTTGGGCCGGGGGATATGGTTTTTACCCCGATCGGGGAATCACACAAGATCGAAGCCGTGACCATGGTCAAGGTTGTCTGGTTCGAGGGGCCTCTTCAAGGCCAAAAACGCAAGGGCCACCTCCATACATGATATAATTTGTGGAGAAAATCGGTGACGGAATAAAGGATTTAAAAATTGAAAACTTATCTGGATTGTTATCCCTGCTTTTTCCATCAAATACTAAACACATCACGGATGATGAATGTGGATGAGCAAAAGATCCAGGAGCTCCTTGTTGCGTTCGGCCAATATCTTTCGCGAATTCATGCGGAGGCTATTCCTCCCGAGATCGGACGGGAAGCCTACCGTCTTATTTCTGAAAAAACCGGGATCCTGGATCCCTATGCCAAGATCAAGAAAGAAAACACCCAACAGGCGCTTTCCCTGTACCCACAGCTCAAGGAACAGGTTGCATCCTCCGAAGATCGGTTATCGATGGCTGTCCGGATGGCCATTGCGGGAAATGTTATCGATTTTGGAGCCAATGCCAATTTTGATCTTGACAAGGATCTTGAAGTTCTCCTGTCCCAGGAATTGGCCATCGATCACTATCAAGCGTTTTGCCATGCGCTGCAGAAGGCCCGAAAGATTCTTTATCTTGCCGACAACGCCGGAGAAACGGTCTTCGACCGTCTCCTCATCGAAGAGTTGGGGAAACCGGTGGTTTATGCTGTACGAGAAAAACCCATCATCAATGATGCCATCCGTCAAGATGCTCTTGATGCCGGGATAGATGAAGTGGCTGAAATCGTTTCCTCCGGCACAGATGCTCCGGGCACGATTTTAAACCTGTGTTCGGAACATTTTTTAGAAATCTTTCGGTCGGCTGATCTCATCATCAGCAAAGGCCAGGGAAACTATGAAGGGCTCTCTGATGAAATCCGACCGGTGTTTTTTCTTCTCAAGGCGAAGTGTGCTGTCATTGCCCGGGACATCGGGGTGAAAGAGGGAAGCTTAATCCTGATGAAGGCCAAAAACTATGATTTTCCCGATGGGGAAGATCTGAATCCAATATAGGAGGGATCTTATGGATAAAAAAATTGGAAGAAGGGAATTTTTTAAAAAAAGCGCAAAAATCGGGCTTTCCGCAGCTGTCGGATACGGATTTGTTTCCTGTTCTGGTAGAGAGGAACTTGCGTCCTCGGGAGAAGAGAGTGTTGATATTGCCGTGGCCGCTGGCAGTGATTATTATGCTAGCACAATCAAAGCAATGGATAGCCTCGGAGGAATGAAAAAGTTTGTGCCCAAGGATGCACGTGTTGCGATTCTTCCCAACTCCCAAAGCCGGCATCCCGGCACCTTCACAAAACCAGAGGTCATCCGAGCTGTTGTGGAAATGTGCCAAAAAGCGGGCGCAGCAGAGGTCAATTGTCTGACGTGGCTAGCACCGGAAAACTGGGAAGCCAGTGGTTTGGATGTGGCGGTCAAAGAGGCCGGCGCAAATTTG